>JAITIT010000016.1 GCA_031279295.1 Holosporales bacterium
GATCGGGAATCCCCGCATATTTCAGCACTCATGCTCTAGATTTCGAAAGTGTTAAAAAAGTGTTTACACCATGAAAAATGCGTGTTAATATTATAACTGAAGTTCAGCAGAGCTTCCAGCACCATGCTTAAGAGTTCGCTTCTGCGTTCTCTTTGTAATCCTCCCCAAGCTTAGCATGGTGCTGTTTTTTTTCTGTGCGTTTAGCATGGTCGAGTGTTTCACCTCATTGTAGTAGACTAAGAGAGTGTGGGAAATATGTGTGTGGCCAGTACGGTGTGGGTTCCAATGGGAATACCGCCGAGCTATATACCGGAGGAAGAGGTAAGAGAAGAGTAACTCCCGCTTGGGCCTAGTACGCTACACTGACGTTCTACGTGCCTAGCGAAGATGATAGTGGGGAGACGATCGCTAATAAACAGAGGTTCAACACCGCGAGCTCGGAGGATGGCACACATCGTGATCAGCTCAATCAGGCCTCAGGTACCCTATTCTAAGATAATGGGTGCTATAAGGAGAGAAGGCCAACACCACGTATACCAGATGGTTCTGCCTTGGGGACAATTTGGTTTGTCAGGTAATGTAGTGGTATGATATAGATGAGGCAGATGTTGAGGAGCTTGTGTAACGATGGTGAGCATGCTATTGCTATGCGCGATAGGGTATCTTATTGGCTCCATACCAACCGGATTCCTCATACTGAAGTGCAGGAGGGGCGTCGATATACGGAACGTCGGATCGCACAGCACTGGGGCTACGAACGTTCTCAGAACCTGCGATAAGAAGTATGCGTTTGCAACACTCATGATAGACGCCCTGAAGGGAGCGAGCTTCGCCATGCTAGCCACGTATGGCGCTGTTGACGATCTCATGTTGTTACCAATGTTCGTATGCATCGCCGGACATGTCTATCCGGTGTGGCTCAAGTTTCACGGTGGGAAAGGGGTCTCTACTGCAGCCGGGATCTTCCTAGTTCTAGAGCCATGGCTTACCGTTGTATCAGTCATCGTCTGGGCAACTGTCGCGAAGGTAGTAAAGGTATCATCGCTCGCATCGCTATCATTTGTTGGCTCCTTTGTGAGCCTAGTAACATACCGATACCATGCTGGAACCATCACGACTCCGATGCTGGTATTCACACTGGTTGTGCTGGGCTTCCTTCTCGTAACGCACGCCGATAACATAAGGCGGTTACTGAGTCACAAAGAGTCGAGCGTTACAGGAAGAACGAGACCACCCACGCAATGCAAAGATGCATGATCGCTATGAGAACAGCAGCGCTTCCGATGTCCTTCGCCTTCTTCGACAGATGATGTTTCTCGAGGCTTATTCTATCTATGGTAGCTTCAATTGCTGAGTTAATCGCCTCTGTGAGCAGTACCAAAATGTATGATATAGCGATGTAGCACAGTACCATTGCAGATGACGATCTACAAAGTTCAACTACCACCAGAGCTACCCCAACGTATAACTCTTGGCGAAAGGCCCTCTCGGAAACCAAGAACTTCAGGCCGCTGATGGAGTTCAAAAACGCACTCCACCATCCCAATTTACATAGCACCCCAGCAGACTACCTCACACATGACCCCACGGGAATATAGCAGTGATCACTCGCTGAAATCAATTGCGAATGACTGGTACAACATGTAGACTGCGACACGCGTGGTTCCGTTGTCAAGTGATTCTTCTCATGTTTAGTGGTTCGATAGTCGCTCTCGTAACTCCATTCTGCTCCGGCGTGGTAGACCTGGAAGCCATCAAAAAGCTGATTGAGTGGCACGTCGAATCCGGTACGGATGGAATTGTGGTGTGCGGCTCAACGGGCGAGGGAATGCTGCTATCATATGACGAGAGGGAGGAAATTATCTCAACAGCTGTGGAGACCGCGAATAAGAGGATTCCAATCATCGTCGGGTGTAGCGCATGCTGGACCACTGAGGCAGTAAAGCTCGTCACGCAAGCCGAGAGGTTATCTGCCGATGGAGCATTAGTGGTAGCTCCGTACTATGTTAAACCAACACAAGATGGTATCGTCGAACATTTCAGGACAGTGATAGAGAGCTGCTCAATTCCGATTACTGTGTACAACAACCCTGGTAGGTGCTCTGTGAATATCGCAATCAATACTATCGTGGAGATCGCGGGATTTGGTAAGGTCTCTCTCAAGGACTCGGATACGAACCTCACCAGAGTTACAGAGCTAAAATCACTAGCTCCGCAAGTTTCCCTATTGTCAGGTGACGATGCGACGTTGGTAGGGTACTTGGCTCATGGTGGTAACGGATGCATATCGGTTGTGGCCAATGTGGAGCCAACCCTGGTAAAGCAGATAATAACCGCGTGGGGAAAAGGCGATATAAACACAGTACAGCAAACCAACGCCAGGCTTGCAAGTTTGAACAGAGTTCTGTTCGTTGAGGCAAATCCAATTCCAGTAAAGTACATTCTCTCACAGAGGGGTCTGATACAGAATGAACTGCGACTACCGCTGCTGCCTGCATCAACAGCCGCCATCAAGAAGATCGATAACGTTACGGGCGTAAATTATTGAAGCCGTTCGCTACAGTGTGTTAGCATTAGATAATGAGTATGTGCTGTGATAACTATATGATGCTCCTCAGAGTTGTGAAAATTGTACTGGTAGCGGGTGTGGCGTGCAGCGGCTATTTCTCCGGAAATGCAGATGGCAGCAGGCCACGTCGTACCTCCGATTCGGGTGGGACCCCACCGGCACTACCGACTCCGGATGAACAGCAGAATGGCAAAAAGAAAATGACAGAGGTGTGGGAATCTGTAAGTTCGTTGATAGGTAACCCTGATCCAGAAACGGCAAAAACAGTCTTCACAAAATATGTCAATCTGCCTGGACTGAACAAGAAGCTCTGTGGGGGCTTTAACCCACAGCTAGGGGATGCAGTGTGCAGATACCTGCTCAGATTACTCAACACTGATGCAGTTAAAAAGGCACAGGGCTACCAGATGGATAGTGCCATGCGAGTCACTAAGGCTAGCGATGGGACAATAAAGGTGACCGGGCGATTAGTGAAGGCCAGCAACGATCCAATTCCAGTAGTGATAATTTTCGATACTAATCTAATGGTTGTGGAGGTTGAAGTTGCAGGAGTACCACTGGTTGTAGGAATACGCAGCATCCTGAGGAAGTACTTTGAAGCCCACAGCATAAGGATTAATGAGATAAAAAATCCAGCAGAGCGAGCTACAAAATGCACAGAGGCCATCGAGGATTTCCTACGAAATAATCCGGTATAGGAACGTGGAGGGAGGATACACAGGAGAACTTACCCAAGAAGCATCAGGCGGAAAGGTAACGATAGCTTTTGTGAATGGGAGGAAGCATGGCACTACCAGATTTGTTGCAGACAACGGAAATGTGGTTTCCGAGATCCAATACGTGAATGACCTGATACACGGGGAAGTCCGGCAGTTCTACGCAAGTGGAAAGCCTATGTCCATCATGACGTACGTCAATGGATCCCAGTCTGGTCCATTCATATCATTCTCTGAGAATGGGATGAAGCAGATAGAATCCAACTACGAGGACGGGAAGCTGCATGGAACGTCCACTACATTCGATGAATTCGGCGACGTCGCGGCAGAGTCTACATATGTCCATGGGGCCAAGAGTGGTAGGAGTTCACTATACTATCCCAAATCACGTGGAGGCTACATATACGAACTGTCGTTTTACAAGGATGGTCTGCTCGAAGAAGACAGGGTGGTGTTTTATCCAACCGGTGAGGTCATGTCGGTTACCAAGTACAAGGCCGGCAAGGCACAAACATACCCGCAGAATTTCGACAAGGCTGGCAATCCAGTTGGGTACATGTGAACACTCAGCACATGAGGGTTTCGGTTGCTACCAACACGGAGACTGTACCTATTATGAACAGCTCAGAGCAAGCTCAGCTTGATGCGCTAGATCTTTCTTCTTCATGCTTTATATTCGCATCTGCAGGATCCGGAAAGACAAGCACATTGGTGAAGCGATACGTGAAATCTGTGTTCTATGGACTGCATCCCAAGGAGATACTATGTCTCACATTTACGAACGCTGCTGTGCTGGAGATGAAGGCGAGGATATCAAAAATACTTGAGGCCCTGTACCTGAACGAGAATGGATTCACAGAGCGCTACGTAGCGGAGCACCTCGGTGTATCTAACGTTTCCCAGAAGGAGACCGTGACCGCAGAGTCTGTGTTCTTCACATTTCAGGATAATTTCTCCAACGTCAAGATCGTGACCATCCATTCGTTCTGTCAGAAGCTCCTCCAGCAGTTTCCACTTGAAGCGGGGATCCCTCCGAACTTCAAGATAGCCGATGAGTGCGATGCGGAGATCATCTTGCAGCAAGCCAAGAAGAATGCAATTGCGAAATTAGCTGAGAGCAAAGACCTCTGGATTGCTCTATCTGGTCTGATGTCAACGTACTCATTTGATGAACTGGTCGAGAAGATATACGAGCTCTCAGCTAACTTCAACGAGTTCTTCGATGTATATCCAGACCTTAACGTGTACAGAGCTATGTTGGAGGAGATGTTTCCTGTAGATAAACCTGTGGAGTTTTCCGATGCGCAGGCAATGTTCATGGCAAATGAAGGGCTAAGCCAGAGCGAGCAGGAGTCTGAGTTCCTGACGAGCGCAGGAACAACCCGGAAGAAGATGCGGTTCAGTGATAAGACAATGGCTTACTCTATTGCTGAGGTGATGTTCGCAAACTCACAGCGCCTGAAGAAGGCAGCGTTCATCGAGAAGAACTGCAGGTTCTTGGAGGCTGTGAAAGTTATTCTAGACGAGTACAGATATCTGAAGGATACCGCGAACGTCATAGACTTCACGGACGTTTTGTACAAAGCCAAGTACCTCACCACGAAAAGCTGCGCCAAGGAGTTTGTGTTGTCGAGTGTATGCGCAGGTATCAAGTCGATAATGGTCGATGAGGCCCAGGATCTCAGCGCGATCCAGTGGGAGCTGATATCGTTTTTTGCGAATGACATGTTTTATGATGCATCGAGCGATAAGACTATAACAGCGGTAGGAGACATCAAGCAATCGATCTACAGATTCCAGGGAGCACGCCACGAAATGTTCTCTAATTTCTATGAGCACTGTAAGTTGTCGTTTGCGAAGTTTGGTAAACCACTAAGGACGGTGTATCTCAATTCAAATTACAGGACAGTCCCAGAGATCCTTGAGAAGGTCGATCAAGTCTTCGAGTATATCAACTCAAAGTTTTCGCTTGATCAGGATCTGATTCCATACCAGAAGCACGTCGCATTCAGACCACCCGCTGTAGCTCATGGTAAAAGCTTCGAGATGGTTGACGTCTCGGATACTGAGGATAAGGCCCAGAGGATCGCTGAGCACATTTATGGCAGAATTTCCGATGATCACAATGATGTCCTGATCTTGACGAGAAGTAGACTACCGCTTGTTAATGATGTAGTCAGCGAGCTGAGCAGGCGTGGTATACATGTAGTGGCCTCTGATAAGGTACTACTTAAAGAGCATTTGCTTATCATGGATCTTTTGGCAGTAGCTGATATATGCGTGGATAACACCAATGACTACGCTGTTGCTTGCATCCTCAAGAGTCCTTATTTTTTTGATTCCCCATTAACCGATAGCGATCTATATGACATATGCCATGGCAGGATGACGTTTGTTCTTGAGAGGTTACGAATAATGAATCGAGAGAAGTGCACATTCCTAATGGATATTGTAGATAGCTGTAAGCCTGACGATCCACTTGAGTTTTTTTACAGAGTAACGATAAGACTCAAAAATCTATCAGGTAGGGACTATGAAATCCTCAGTGCGTTCATGGATGAGGTGCTACACTTTGCTGATACATTCAGTGGGACCATCAAAGAGTTCCTCTCATACTTCCGAAGCCGTAACAAAGAAACTACAGATATTATTGCTGCGAGTGACACAATCAGATTGTCCACAATTCACGGAGCGAAGGGACTGGAAGCTGATTCGGTATTCCTATTAGATTTCAATATCGAGGCAGATAAATCCAAGATGAAGATGGTGTTCACAAATACGACTGGAAGACGGAAGCTGTGTTTCATTAGACCATCACAACGGGAGTCGTTCGAGGAGATGGAGGACATCATGGAAACAGAGTGCATAGAGGAAAGGAACGAGCTTATAAGACTTCTCTACGTAGCAATGACCAGGGCTCGCAACAGCTTCTGCATTTTCGGAACTGACAACCAGAAGAGTGCTTATAGTCTAATCAAACAGGCTACCTAGTAATCTTCTTGGTGTACGCCAGGAAAGTTACCATGTAGAATCTGCTACGTTCAGGGCAGTAACGAATAGTGTGTTGCATGTTGCAGAAAATGCGGATCAGAGGCGGAGCAAGTTTGGGTGGGACAATCGACATCAGTGGTTCTAAAAATCTCTCTCTACCAGCGATGATGGCATCCCTCCTCACAGACCAGCCGCTATCGTTAAGCAATGTCCCAAGACTCGCAGACGTGATATCAGCAATTGAGCTACTTGATTATCTCGGGGTTGGAGTTAGGCGTAGCAGTAGCAGCTCCTTAGTGCTTTGCTGTAGCAACCTAAAGACAACAGAAGCACCATACGACTTCGTTAGGAAGATGAGGGCTTCTGTATTGGCTTTAGGTCCTCTGTTATCGAGGTTTGGGAAAGCATCAGTATCTCTTCCAGGAGGATGTGCGATCGGTGCTAGAGGCATTGACCTTCACATAAAGGCAATGCAACAGCTTGGAGCTGAGGTGACGATCGAGAATGGATATATCAACGCAAGTGCTCCGAATGGTCTAGACGGGTGTGATGTTAACTTTCCGATATCGAGCGTTACAGGTACTGAGAACACATTGATGGCGGCAGTTCTAGCGCGCGGTACTTCGAGGATTTTGAATGCGGCTATGGAACCAGAAGTTGTGGAGTTTGCTAATTTGCTGAATACGATGGGAGCCAATATCACAGGTCACGGTACTCCAATAATTACGATCGAAGGAGTCGAGTCGCTTCATGGGGCTTCATTTGAAATTATGCCAGATAGGATTGAGGTTGGTACGTACGCTATAGCTACTGTTGCTACTAACGGTAGGGTCATGCTAAAAGGTTGTATTCCGGATCATTTATCATCGTTCTTGGAAATCCTCAAAGCAGCGGGGGGAGTGTATGAACCTGTAGACGGTGGTATTCTAGTTTACAGAGGACAAGATAAGATCGAGCCTGTGAGTATATGCACTGCACAGTATCCAGGATATCCTACCGACCTGCAAGCCCAGTACATGACTCTCATGACGATCGCAAACGGGGCATCTTCTATCACGGAGAATATCTTCGAGAACAGGTTTATGCACGCTCCAGAGCTGTGTAGGATGGGAGCCAACATCGCGATTAACGGCAGGACGGCGACTGTAATCGGAGTACGTAAGTTGAGTGGAGCGCAGGTGATGGCAACTGATCTCCGCGCTTCGGTCTCGCTCGTAATAGCAGGGCTAATCGCAAGTGGAGAAACTATCGTGAATAGGTTGTATCACCTCGATCGCGGCTATGAGAACTTGGAAGTTAAGTTGAACAATTGCGGAGCTGATATGGAACGGTTAGAGGGTTAAGCATTCAACTTCTCGAATCTCGCCAGGCCTCAGATTCCCAATCGCATACGGACCATAGTGGGTCCTTATCAGTCTATTGACTGCAATGCCGAAGTAGTCAAACAACCTACGAATTTCCCTGTTCTTACCTTCTGTCAGAATACACTCGACCCAGCTGTTTTTCCCAAGAGGTTCCTGTAGTCTCCTGAGCTTCATTGGAGCATACCTTGCGCCATGGACTGTAACTCCCATAGTAAGTTGTGATATAATATCATCACTTAGATTGCCGAATATCCGTACCCTGTAACGGCGCTCAAGCGCGGTAGATGGTAGCTCCGCATATCTCGCAACTTCACCACTATTAGTGAGGAGTAGCAGTCCCTCCGAGTTGATATCGAGCCTTCCAATCGATATCATCCTCTCTCTTACCTTCTTCGTTACGTCATCGAACACCGTTGCCCTGCCATTAGGATCTCGGTGCGATGTGATTAGTCCAACTGGCTTATAGTACATCCACATCCGTCTGGTGACCTCGTGGCTAAATACATTGCTCCCGCCAGTGGATAGTGAGATGGTGTCCCCGCTCGCTATCTTGGTGCCAAGTTCTGTTACTACTATTCCGTTTACCAGGATATGCCCGGATGTAATTAACCTATCTGCCTCCCTCCGTGAGCACATTCCGAGCATGGACATCGCCTTGTTTAATCTCACACCGTAGTTATTGGGATTCATTATTCCGAACCTTATCAAAGAATCTCGATATCACGCGAGAGCAGCGTTCCTCCTGAATCCCACCGATGATGCTGGGCTTCTTCAGGGCGTGATCAAATATCATGGCATTGTGAACAACAGCCCCGCATTTACTATCATACGCTCCAAAGAAAATGTTCTTGATCCTCACTCTCTCGAGAGCTGCAGCACAGAAGGAACACGGCTCTAGGTTAACATAAATGCTGGCTTCATCGAGGTATCTGATATCTTGGTACTTCTCGTAGACATTCTGGACCGCTAGGAACTCAGCGTGATACCACGGCTTTCTAGATGCCTCAGACTCATTTCCGGCAAATGATAGCACTACATCTCCAATTGCAATAGCCGCGAAAATCGGTACTTCTACACTGCATGCCTCCTCAGAGGCTTTGATGATAGATTCCATGACATCCGGATGGTACATCTCAAGACTCCTAAGCCTAAGATTTAAGATGGCGGGAGAGACGGGACTTGAACCCGCGGCCTCCGGCGTGACAGGCCGGCGCTCTAACCAACTGAGCTACTCCCCCACTGAACTAAAAGCTCCGGGGTACAAGCGTAACGCTACCATATGTAACAACACGCGGTCAATATCTACATGCGGTATCATCACTGTATGCTCATCTAAGTGTGCTATAAAATCTCATGCATCAAAGAATTCCTCTTAGTGAGGGATAGAACGATGCCAATTCCAACAGCCGATGCTAGCAGAGAACTCCCACCATAGCTAATGAATGGCAGGGTCATTCCCTTTGTTGGGATAATATCAAGCGCCGTACAGATGTTGATAACCGTCTGGGCACAGATCTGAAATACGATTCCAAACACAGCAGAGAAGCTGAACATACTGGATGAGTGTATCACGCGTATTATCGATCTTGCAAATATAATGACGAACAAGACGATTATTGCGAAGCACATCAGGAACCCAAACTCCTCGCCTATGACTGAGAATACAAAGTCGGAGTGAGCATCAGGCACCAGCGTTTTGATTTCACCCTCGCCAGGTCCCTTCCCGAAGAATCCCCCACTCTTAAATGCGTCGAGGGACTTCCGAATCTGATATGAATCAGCATCACTGCTATTTCCCATCAAGAACCGGTTCACTCTATCGGCACAATGGGGGAATGTGAAATATATTCCAACCAGTGCACACATCACAGATGAGATAAAGGCAACCATCATCGTGATAGATACCCCAGAAACAAAGATTTGGGCTATCCACGTTGCGACCATCACAACCACCATTCCAACATCTGGCTGGGCCAAGATCAGTGGTGTGACGATAGCAAGGCCGATAATTGACATCAGGATTCCTGGAAACCTCCTATCCCTGTATTGCTCAGCTACGAACCATGCCGTCATTACCACAAGAATCGGTTTCATAAACTCTGATGGTTGTATCGAAAATCCGAACATATTCACCCAACGTCTAGCACCTTTAATTTCGGCTCCGATTAGAAGAGTACATACTATAATTACTAGGCACATTATGTATCCGATAGCAGCTAGCTTTCGTACATGTCTTGCCTGTAGGAACGATATGAAGATCATCAGGAGGCATGCTACTGGTGTGATGATAATATGATGCATTACGAAGTGAAATGGAGATAGCGACAGCTTCATAGCAACAGCAGGAGTCGAGGACATACTAACCCAAACCCCTATTGCAATCACTGTCAGCACTGAAAACAAAATCACTCTGTCGATGGATGTTACCCATCTTCTCAGTAGACTACCGAACCTTCTAGTCGCCACCGCATTCCTTTAGCGCAAGCACTATCTCCGTAAACCTATCTCCTCTGTGCTCGTAGTTTTTGAATTGGTCAAAGCTCGAACACATGGGCGAAAGTAACACAACGACTTGCCCATACTCACGCCTCGCATCCCTATAGGCTAGGCTCAATGCATCGTCCATTGTACCACACTTGACAGTTGGTTTCCTCCCATTGAACATCTCAGCGAACTCGCATTCGGATTCTCCAAAGAGGTAAATTTTACGCACACCAGCGAGATAATCATTCACGTACGGAAAGGGATCAATGGACTTGCTGCGTCCACCTACTAGCCAGTATATTTCGTAACCAACGAACGTTGCAAGAGCCTTCGCTGCTGATGAAGGATTGGTTGCCTTGCTATCATTCACAAAAATAATATCGCCTACCTTCTTCAGGATGTTTATCCTATGCGGTAGCGGTTTGAAACTTCCGATACTCTTTACGATCTCCTGAGAGGACATACCAAGCTTCCGACAGGCAGCATATGCCATTGCGATGTTCTGGTGATTGTGTTTCCCGAGCAGATTTGATATCCCAGCGAAATCCAGTAAGAGCCTCTGAGATTTCCGGTCACGAAGGGTATTCTCGTGTAAGTACACGTCTGCGTCAGGATTATTCAACGTCGATACCACAGTAACATCCTGGGCCGCAGAGAATTTGCTCATAGTATATCGGTCCTCGCAAGATATAATCTTGGAGACTGCGTGGTTCAGTACCTCATGTTTGGCGGATATGTAGTTCTCGAATGTACCATGAAACTCATAGTGGTCTGGATCGATGTTCAAGACACAGGCAATCTGAAAGTCCAGCATCTGCGAACTCGCAAGTTCGTACGATGACATCTCCAGTACGTAATACTCACCATATCCCATATCGAAGTATGGGATCCCAATGTTCCCACCAATCTTCACGGAGAACCCGGCCTCATGGAGAATATGAAAGATGAGGGACGTTGTCGTAGACTTTCCGTTGGTACCAGTTACGGCGACGATCTTCGCATCAGGGTAATGAAGCTTGAAGACGTCGAATGTAGATACCACAGGGATCTGGAGCTCCGTTGCTTGTGCGATGCTGTGGTGCCTGTTGTGGGGCATGATCGGAACAGATGGGCTTTTCACGACAACATCAATATCCTCCCACATGATATCAGACATCGTATTTGGTGCACATGAAGCATCTGAATCATCAATCGCAAGCACCTTGTGACCGCGGCTCGACAGAAATTTGTAGACAGATATGCCAGAGATACCGTATCCCACCAGGAGCACCGTTTTACGTTCGTTGAAGTTTATGCCACCAACAGGCGTGGTCACAGCGAGATATTGAAACATCGAAACTGCCGCATTCTATCACAGCACTTTCACGACGTCCACCTTGGTATTGCTAATGTAGTCACATCTAACCCAAGACATAAACACTACAAATAACAGGTTCTCGCTTGAAGTACAGACTAGTCATCCTTCACTATCGGTTATCCCGAAAACGGTTGCTCTATTTACCCAGCCATGTACTCTGTTGCCGGCATGCGTAACATTCACCTCACACCAATTACCGCGGATGCGCACTAGTTCCATGACTACACTTTTTTTTGCGTATGCAATTACAGCGGAGGAATCGTTAGAACGCTCATGGATACGCGTTCCAGTAGTGTTAGTTACAATTACACATCTTCTGGAGGATAGCATACTCTTGTGAATCCAGCACTCCTCTCTATCTGGATCAATCACCTTGTACCACGTATCGTACTTCGCAACAACTATTACTGGCAATCCACGAACCATGTATATGTACCTCACCTTGTAATTGCCACCAGGGCCGACACGAGCGTTCACGTTATCACCTTTTATTGACATATAGTATGGTACGCACTTCCCGCTGCTAATCTCTGCAGAAATCCTGGAGCAGATAGTTGTAACGCTAATCCCGCATATGAACCGCATAACCGATACGAGAGAGCTACACCTCACCTATATATACCCCTAGCTGCCTAGCGAGTTGAACGTATGCATTATCTTTTGACAACGACTTCGTTGGATGTTTCAGGCTGTCCGCTATGCTAACGGCCTTCACCTTCCCATTGACATAACACAAGAGCCTACCGCGATTACCCACATCAATCTGGTTCACAGCTTCAACTCCAAATATCGTACCTAAAATCCGATCGCTTGCAGATGTCCTACCGCCTCTCTGTATGTGCCCTAGCGTGACGGTTCTTGCATCTATGCCAATCTCTTTGATGCATGTTGCCAGATGTTTCCCAATGCCACCATACACGAGATGAGTGTACTTCACAACTCCGTCTATCATCTCGCGTTTGTGTTTGAAATCCTCTGACTCAACAGATTCTGCAACTACTAGTATGCAGTATCCATAGCCATTATCAAAGCATCTGGCAACTCTCTGTTTTACCTTATCGATATCGTACCTAAATTCAGGAACCAGGATTATGTGTGCACCAGATGCGAGGCCAGAACACATCGCTATGAACCCAGCGTCTCTTCCCATCACTTCAACGACGATAGCTCTCTTATGACTCTTTGCAGAAGTTATGACGTTTTCAATTGCTCCGACTACGACGTCAACAGCCGTCTGAAATCCAACGGCTACGTCGGTGCCATTCACATCGTTGTCTATCGTCTTCGGAATTGCAATGATATTCATTTCGTTATTCACGCAGAGTAACTCAGCTATCATCTGCAAGCTTCCGTCACCACCAATGCATATGAGCCCATTCAATCCTAGCTTTTTGTATCCTGCATACAGCAACTTCTTAATGTCGTCTGCCGAAAGTCCCGCCTGCGCTGCGTTGGATACCAGGCTTGTGTCTGCGTATAAGATACTTCCGGAAGCGGACAGCAGAGATTCATCACAGATATTTTCATTTAATAACGTGTACTCAGGATTGTTGCTTGCAAGTCCGCATAAGCCACTTTTGACTCCGAGTAACTCGTACCCAATCTGTGTTGCCCTAATGTAGGCGGCTCGTATCACAGAATTCAATCCAGAGCAATCACCTCCCGATGTGAGGATTCCAATCTTCCGCTTAGTCATCTAGATGATACGCCATATAATTGCGCTACAGGCGGAAGTATACCATTGTTCACTACATTTGTGCAATCACGGCACCTACAAGAGTACAGGTTAATGTCCTGCTGATGTACTCAGTGTTGGGCCCCATCTCAACCTCAACTCCATTCATACTTCCTTAGTAGGAGAGGTACAGGAGAGAATAGGTACACCTCAGGAATTACTGAGTAGGTACGAGGAGAGAGAGGAGAGTGGCCAGCCTGTCCGGCAACAGCGAGGAGGTACAGTACAAGGCTACCATAGGTGTACATACTATCGCTGGGATATAATCAGTCAGCACAAGTAGGTAGGTGTGTATCACAGATGTCTCATCCTCCCCTTTTAAAATGTCGATACCTGTCCGGCTTCCCACCGCCCGTTGAATCCGCATGATCGCAGCATTTACCAAGCACGTTGTACAACGTGGTTTCGAATGCAGCGATCATGTCGCTCGACACATGTATCGCGGTAACATCAATCGGATTGTCATTTCTACGGTGGGTAGGCCTGCCGATGCTCCATATTTGAACCTCGCTAATCGGAATATGCATCCCTTCGAATCCGCCTTTTTCAGCCATGTAGCACAACGGCATAACCGGAGTCTCAAGTCCAAGAATGATATTTTTAGTTGACTGTGGAGCGGAGCCTATGCCAAAGTTAATAAGGATGGCATTGCCGCCTTCCATCTTTATGGTATCGCAGTTACCAAGTAGTGTCAAGTTAAATTTTGGGATATGTACTTCTCCATGGATGTTACTGAGAATGTCTGCTCCGGACAGATGTGATATAATCCATTCTGGAATGCTTCGACATCTGTAGTACAACAGCAAGTCGATGGCACGGATTCTCTCGAGCCACTCTGTTACTTGTTCTCTGCTGTAGAGACATGCACTCAAGAAGCTCTTCAATGCTGTTAGGCGTTTACATCGTTCCTTATCGAGAGCGGGGAGAGGACACAGGTTGAGGATGTTTTTTGCATAGAATGCTCGTGAATCACGTATCAGCAACCCAATATCCTCAACCCGGATTTCTGGTGGAATGTGAAATGGGTGGATGGCTGATAATTGCATTGCAGAAGCGACTGTGCTAGCTTCCTGTGAAGCGATTATGTAATCTATGGGTCGATTGTGCCTCTTGCAAATAGCCTCAAACTTAGCGAGGATCGGACTTTTGATCTTGCTGGAGCCAGCACTTTTCTGGGCGCGCAGCATATAGATTTCTGAGTCACTGCAGAAGCATGAGTAGAATGAATCCTCCATAAGCGAACCGTTAGTCGACACTGGTAAGTTAGCTTTGTGCCGCAGTAGGCTATGGAGCCAATAGCTTCCGCTATCAGTACGTGACCACGAGTCTTCATTCAGTTCTGTGAGAAGTATGATGTCCGATCTCAAAAACTTGATATCACCAACACCCACAATCTCAACTGGCTTGTGGTACTTAGCAACGTCAGCAATGCTGGCTAGTTCTCGGAGTAATCCACACATTTCTGATGGAAGTACGTTACTGAACCTATCATCAACCTCATCCAAAAATTCCTGGGATAATTCACGAACATCGTTGTTAATGTACGATGTGAAATCAATCTTCCTTGCATTGAGAGCACACAGCAACAGGTCATGAATTCCCGATGATGGTACAACAATGGAGACTGTACGGCTTGGGTTACTAGTGATAATATCAGCGACGAAGTCTACCTCAGCTAGTAGATTTGGTGCCTCAAGCATATGGATCTTGTTCTTGATACGATTGATCTCAACCTGAGTCCGAAGGCCACTCGTACAACACTCAAAGTTTGAAGCATGGTAAACTGGTTTAGTTGAGATACGCTCAACAGAGCCCTTACCCAGCTCTCTCATGATATGAGGCCAGTGTTTTGTTACGATCAGGAGGAATTGGGTTCTCCGCTTCCAGTGTCCCGGGAAGAGCATGAAGAAGCTATCAGCAAGTTTATCCAACTCCACGTTGTAGTGATCGATTTCATCGAGTGTGATCGCAATATCCTTTGCTAGCTTCACGGCATTGACGATACCAATGGTGGTCAGATACTGCATAACCAACTGAGAGAGTATGGCTATCCTCTCCACTGCTGAGACCATGTCAGAACACATCGAAGATCGTATGTGGATCTTGGTGTTCGAATAGTATCCTATGAACTGCCTCGCATATGGGAATGGGAACGGAATACCTTTTCGCAAGGGCCAATACATTCTCTGTGGTGTCATACCCTTCGCAGACTGCATTAGAGCTTTTGATGATATCACCTGCTCTCTCCCCAGCGGCGATCCTCATTCCAAATGAGAAGTTCCTCGATGCTTCGTTGAAAGCAGTGAGGATCAGATCACCTACTCCACACAACCCGTAGAATGTTGATTCACTTGCACCAACTGCAATCCCTAGATTCCGCATCTCACGTAGCGCGAATGTCAGGATTGCAGCATGTGTATTGGAGGATGATGAAAGCCCCATAGCAATACCGCATGCTATTGCTATGACATTCTTCATGGCTCCGCAGATTTGTACACCAACAAGATCGGAGTGTGGCGAAAGTCTCAGTCTCTCCGTGAACAGATCGTGTTCTACTGCAACGGCATCACTGTAATCAGCAAACACGATATCAGATGCCGACAGATTTCCCTTTGCAATGTCGTATGCAAAATTCGGTCCTGCAAGGTATCCTACCTTCGAGTCAGGAAGCCACCTTTCAAATGTATTAGACAGCAACTCTCCACCTGGCATCAGCCCCTTCGAGCAGATGATTACAGTGGTGCCACGCAGCTTATCTGCTAGAGGCTCAAGTAGCGAGATGGTTGGTTTTAATGGGAATACCCACAGGAGGTAATCAAACGTATCACACTCAAGATTCTCAACTACATCGATGTCAATCTCGTTTGGTATATGCACCTCGCTGAGGAACTCGTTGACCCTGCTCTCTCTCATCCTAGCTACGTGATCTTCAAACCACGAAAAAAGGCACACCTTAAATTTATGGGAATAAGCCAGCGCAAGGGCAGTACCGAACGCCCCAGCTCCAAGCACACCAAGTTTCTTCATTTGATCTCGCTACCAATCTCATACGATGCCAAGATTACTTTCTATGCGCTTTTGAATCAGACATCAATGACTTTTATGTTCATGGTCTTAAAATAGACCTTGAATAATTGCTCGAGCAGGCGCACGTTTACCCTTGAAGGTTCGTTCATACAGCAGCGTATCAGGAAGTAACTCTTCAGCACTGGACCCGATATGACAGGGATCACACGCATCAGAGACGATGAGTATTTGTAGTACGCATCCTGCCGATCTGAGATAGCTCCAATTCCAAAACCGTCGGCTGTCATCTTGACTATCAAGTCACGGGACTGAGACAGTATCGTCGGCCTTAAAAAAGGAAGCCCATATTCTCCATAGAGATGCCAGTTACTGGCTTTTGCGTTGTTGTCCTCACCAGAGTACGCTATAATGGAATGATCGGGAATTGTCTCGAGTGTTGGAGTACCGCGGCGCGCGATGTACGTATCACTTGCATACAGCCCGTACTTGAATTCGATGTACCAAAGTGCATTATATCCATAAGGTACCTCCTGGACTGACCAGAATATAATATCAGATTTTTCAAGCATCGCATCAGTCATCCTATTGGCAGCAAACAGAATGAGCCGCAATCCAGGATGCGCCTTGTTGAAGCCCTTGATGCAGTTCATAGCCCAAGTTGATGCGCTGTCGTGGACTAATCCGATCGTGACATGATTATCGAGATCGTACATGCTCTGCTTATCATCAAGGTTCATGATCTTGGAGATAGCTATAAAGGCTTGCTTGATGTTTGGAATCGATTGGCGTCCGAAGTCCGTCAGCAAAATTCTGGAATCCCCTATTTGTCTCACCAGCTTATGTTGAAACAATCTTTCAAGCTTAGTTACATAAACGATAAACTGCTCATGCGGTATCTCAAGAGCCTTAGATCCTCTTTCGGCAAACGCTATGAAATGCTTCAGTGCTTCTATCATGACAGCGTATCCGCTGTCATGACTTTCAATCCCATGCGACGTACGAAATCCAACATCAAATCCTCGATGTCTACGACAAGTTGTTTAACATCATCCGGCACCATTTTTCTCACTCCAAAGTCTATCGTTACCACAGGGCCATTTAAGTTTGGTAACACCCTTACCAATTCCTGACAGGTACCATGGTTGCAATAATTTCGAAGCGGTCCTATCCCCAATCCAAACTCAACTGCATTCATTAATACGGACTGGGAACTTACCATAACAGACGGGTCGAGAAAGCTAAGACCGTACCGCTCAGATATGTGCCAATTGAGTAACCTATGCAAATCCCTATTGAACGAATCGCCATATCCGATGATCGAGTGCATAGACAATTCCCTCGTGCTCGTTGGCAGCTTATACATACTGCCCATATACTCCTCACTCGCATAAAGGCCCTGTGACATGAAAACTGTCCATCGCTTCTCAAAGAAAATTTTGTCGAACATATTCATGGGTTTAAACAACACATGTGAGTTCAAAGCCATATTTTCCGAGTAATCATCGTACGTTAGCAAATTCAGGCACTCTCTCGGAAGCTTATTGCTCGTGAGCTCAGCAAGGCATGGAAGTACAAAATGCTTGGCGTCTAGCGCATTGACTCTTATCACGACAAAATCCTTATTATGGATGTCATGAGCATGTAAAGTACAACACAGGATATCGTCTGCGATCCTACGAGCCGTGTGCAAAAATATAGATCCGCTTTCCGTGATCTTGTCAAATACTGCTCCGTCCCTTGATTTGAATATCTCGAAGTTAACACAATGCGAAAGTCTAGATAGGATGCAGATACCCTCGCTAAACTCAATGCCGTACAGCTTGCACGTATTCTCAAATCCGTTGTCACAAACTCCAATGAAGAAGAACAGATCCTGAATATCCAAAACAATCCAATCTTAATTTCTCGTAGATTATAAAAATTTTCGCATCTAGGATCGTCCACTTTCAATGCGAAATTTCTACTATTTATCAACCATCATGTGATCTAGTTTTACCATAAAAAATTATGAAGTCTCATGGAACTGCTGTCATAGATCATTCTGCTTATCTAGGACAGCCCCAAAAATTTTTAACATGACAATGTTGTTTTAATGTGTTAACATGATGTGACGATATATATATGCTGAGAGCACGTGACCAATAACGACGATGCGGGGCTTTTTGATGCTATTGCGATGCTTGAGAGTACAGATGAGGCGGAGAGATTTTTCATGGATCTCTGTACCCCTCAAGAAATCAAAGCGTTCAAGGAGAGGTATGCGGTGTGCCGGCTTCTGTACTCTCAGAAGTTTTCATACAGGGAAATCAGTAAAATGACCGGCGCCAGCACAACAACAATCTCTAGGGTTGCTAGGTTTCTAAACAACAGCCCGTACAACGGATACCTAGAGTGTCTTAGGAAGTGTGCAGAAAGGAAAGATGGATGTTGAAGAAGCTAATTACTGTTGGAGCTATTATCGCTGGTGCGATAGCTGTGGTAATAATCATGGAGCGTAGTAAGGAAGCGCACGAGAACACCTTCAATGTATCAATATGCAAGGTCATCGAACACGAGGCTCTTAACGCTGTCGTCACTGGAATCAGAGATTGCCTGGGCGATGGTGACGTGCAATACACGATCGATACGTGCCAAGGAAACCCAGCCATTGCCTCTCAGATAATCTCGAAATTTATCGGGAAGAGAAGCAACGTCATCGTGGCTGTAGGAACTACTCCAGCTCAGGTCGCGTTTAGTTGTGCACGAAAGGGAGAGACGAAGCTGGTGTTTAGTTCTGTCACCAACCCTAACAGTATCTCTACGAACCTAACTGATACCAACACAACAGGCGTATCTAATTTCGTTCCGTTGGAACCCCAGGTTAAACTGTTCACAGAGATCCAGCCTGATCTCAGAAAACTGGGCATCATATACAACACTGGAGAAGCTAACTCTGTAGACATCGTCTGGAATCTAAGGGAGGCCGTAAAAGGCTACGGTGTAGAGCTGATCGAGCAGGGCATACAGAAGGCCTCTGATATCCCTCAGGCAGTAGAGGCTCTGCTCGCCAAGGGCGTCGATGCAGTCTTCATCAGCAATGATAACATGGCGCTTGCAAACATCCCACTCATTGTGAAACTATGTAATAGGGTCCCGGTGTACGTCAGCGACACCGATCAAGTATCGAAGGGATGCATCGCCGCTCTCGGGCCTAATCAGTATGACATCGGGATACAAACTGGTAAGATGATAAAGAGGATACTCTATGGAGAGGACATCAATGCAATCAAGATCGAGTATCCCAGCACTACCGAGCTGCACATCAATAAAACCAAGGCAAATAAAATGGGGCTCAACATTCCACAGACAGTGATAGACCGAGCAGTCAAGACGTACTAATTTTGAAGTGAGACACAGAGATGATAGGGATACAGGAACTACTAACAAGCATCGAGGTTGGCTTAATTTTGGGGATCGTGGCCATCGGTGTATTCACAACCTTCAAGACAATAAACTTTGCTGACATGACGTGCGATGGGAGCTTCGTGTCCGGAGCAGCGGTTACGGCAGTGCTCATTAGGGGAGGGATCAATCCATACCTCGCGATCCTAGCATCAATGATAGCTGGTGGTATAGCCGGTGTACTAACCGCGGTCCTGAATGTTAAATACAAGATCGCAGACCTGTTAGCTGGAATAATTGTCGCATACATGCTGTACTCCGTTAACCTTATGGTCATGGGTAATTCCCCCAGTGTCACCTTCGTGGATCACAGAACTATCTTCTCTGATTCTAGCCTTCCAGCCGTCGTTGTAATGACCATGTTGGTTACAGCCGTTACATGCATGATGTTCAGCAGCTTCGGACTAAAGCTTCGAGCTGTTGGGTATAACAAACAATTTGCAACAACGCACGGGATTGACGTTGACAAGATAACGATTCTCGGGCTAGCAATGAGCAATGCAATGATAGCTTCTGGTGGAAGCATCTTCAGTCAATTCCAAGGTTTCAGCGACGTATCCGGAGGGTTTGGAATGTTGGTCATGGGCCTTGCATCAATCATCGTAGGGACGAATGTTCTACCATTCAAAAGAGAACCCTTGCTCATATTGTCCTGCATAGCTGGATCCATCCTGTATAGGCTCTTCATCAACGTGGCCTTGCACAGTGACGCGCTTGGTATCAAGACTCAAAATTTGAACCTGGTAACAGGGGTCATTATGATAGGTATAATGCTGATGAAGGGAGGAGTAAATCGGAATGCTAAAGCTAAGTAAGATATGCGTCAGAGATACGCTGAAATGCCTAGATCTCTCGGTAGCTGCAGGGGAGCGAATCCTAGTGGTCGGAGGAAATGGTGCCGGTAAGTCCACTCTGTTTGGAGTCATATCTGGCAGAATTAACCCCGATCATGGCAGTGTAGTTGTGGATGGTATGGATATGACGATAGTTTCAGAATGCAAAAGGACATATATCATCTCGAGTATCCTACAGGATATGAAGGCAGGGATGGTCGAGGAGATGACAATCCTTGAGAACATGAAGTTAGCATACATGAGAACAGGTGGAAGAAAGGTGTCCAAAGGAGACATCGATATCTTCAAGGCTAAGCTGAGCATATTCGGCATGGATCTCGAAAATAAGTCGCATGAGTATGCGAGGAATTTATCAGGAGGGGAGAAGCAGGCACTTAGTATTGTGATGGCCACTAGCGCTGACTACAAGCTACTGTTGCTCGATGAGGTTACATCTGCGCTGAGCCAAAAAGTCTCAGATCTTGTCATGAGCAGCATCGACGAGATTACATCTATGGAGAGAAAGACATGTCTTATGATCACGCATGACACGAGGTACATGCACTCTTTCGGAAATAGAACATTAGAGATGAAGGATGGTGTGCTATGCGGTGCTCTTAGATCCTCCTAATCATATGGCATTCACTCACTCGTCAGTTTTGCGCTTGTACCGACTGATATAATTCTGGTATCCCACATTCTGAGCAAGATCAGCATGTGATCCGAAAATGGATCCATCGTTGGACATGTACAAGATCTTATCAGCATATATGAACACTTTCGGATTATCCGTAATCATGATGATGGTTCTGCGTTTTGACATATGCTCGACTATCTCATAGAACAGATCCTCTGTCGATTGTGAGTAGAACTTGCGGGGGGTAGTAACCAGTACGACCCTCGGATTCAAGATTGAGATCCTCGCGAACTGAAGCCTGAGCAACGTATCCTGACTTGCGATCAGATCACCATCTGCATCGAACGTTTCATCTTCGCACATATCACCAAGACCGGTCTTCTCTAGCGCAATCATTACCTCGTCGGAGTTACTTGTTGCCATCATGACGTTATCGCGTAGTGTTCCTGGGATAATTCCAAAATCCTCTTTGAATACCCCGACTAATGCGCGTATGGATTTTGTGCTTATGCTATCTGCCCTCGTCCCTGATATGTATATCTTTCCAGATTGGGGACTACAGTACTTCAAAAGCAACGCGAAGATGTATTGCCCTGCCCCCGAGTTTTCGCCGGTTATCGCGATAAACTCTCCTGGCAAAACAGAGAACGTGAGATCAGATAAAATTGGGTGATCAGACACTTCTGTAGGATCCTGGAAGAAGACCCCGTGAAAAGTGATGAACAGGTTCGCATCATCTAAACTCCTCGTCCCGGCATCATACTCTTCAGTATCAAGCTTATCATGAGAAAGATCATCTAGCTCCAAGCGCCTTATCCTAATGCACCTGAAGATCGAGACTATAAACATCGTGAAGCAGAACATGCAGCTAAAGAATTGAATCTCTATGCCATCGAGATTGAAATTGAAGAAGCCGTCAGTTACACATCTCGCATTCCAGATGTAGGCCGCACACATGAATACAAACGGCACACATGCGATCGCGAAGGCTTTCCATGTTGCCTTAATAGTAGCTATGTTCGTATCGCTAAAACACGCTACTGCATCTTCAGCAAATCTGCGTCCAACCAACTCGCTTGCATTGTAGTACTGGATTCCTTCGGCAGCAGAGACTGCGCTTTTCATGAATTTGCCAAAAGTATTCCTGATCCGCATCACGTCATAAATCTTGACCATCTTATCTACCAACTTGATGGCTATGGCCAACAGGACGTATGAAGTGACGAGTAATAATAGAGAAGATGAGTTCATGTATAGCATTATCACTCCAATCTCGATGGAGAGGATTGCAAATGGTATGGCGAATCCAAGTAGCTCGAGTAGTCCATCCTCACGTAACGCTGTCCTATTAACAGCTGAGTCTGCCGCCTTTAGAACATTGAGTGCTGAGATTTTTTCAGCAGATACCATAATTGCGTCGGTGCCAAATGCAAGAAGCCTACAGAGAGATTGATACCTTGCGAAGTTGCTGACGTAATACCATGTGAGCATGAACCCAACCGCCATCATGAACAGAGATGCGCAGCTGAGAAAGAACGATCCAGCTGGATCGTCGATCACGATGAACACTTTATGAAATAACCCGATACACGAAACCGGTATTATCGATACAGCAATCCAGTATGCGACTTTGTGCCAAGCTCGAATTCCTATGTCAGTCAACATCAGAACCAGTACCAATACCGAATCCCACAATTATAACACCCACTGCACGTGTTTAGTATGATGCACATCACCCCCCATCACCTAGCACTACTATCAACAATGGTGATGATAGGAACAGGGGTAGTAAGAGGGGGTG
>JAITIT010000037.1 GCA_031279295.1 Holosporales bacterium
GATTGTTGAAGTCCGTGTCGCCCCTTGATGGTGGTCTATTAGCTTCTCGCTCTTCTTTCTGCGGTCCGTCAGTCTGTTGATAGTCTCGGGCTCTATCATGATTCTCAGGAGGTACTTCACCCGGTGGTATATCAGGGGTACTAGCTCCTTGATTGTTGAAGTCAGTGTCGCCCCTTGATGGCATCATGCTAGCTTCTCGCTCATCTTTCTGCGGTTCGTCAGTCTGTTGATAGCCTTGGGCTCCGTCCTGATCGATGGGTTCTTGTTTCTCTGGCGGCAAGTTCAGGTCTTCCCCTTTATGATTGCTTGGATTATTCGGCATCTTTACCGCATTATTAAGTCTGTTATTGGGGTATGGGTTCTTGTTGCTGTTATTTCCGTCGCCAGGTGGTTCCAGCGGATTAGGAATAGCTAGGTTGCTCTCGTCCTCGTGCTCGTACGCTAGACCATCTTGCCACCATGCTGCGGCTATTGCCGATGCGAAGCATATCCCTACTAGTTTCTTGTGTATCATCCAGACACCCCGTTTTATACTAATGTGGGTTATAACACCACATGATCTTTCTAATGCATATTATGGCTGGCAATAAGTTAATTTTCTGTTAATGAATGTAAAAAATCCCAATGGATCTTGCTAACTCGTTCTGGACTGGATGGACTCATTCCCCAGTCTCTTATGAGAGTTATGGTAGTACAGAAAGCCTGCGAATCACCATAGCATGTATGGCGCTTATAGCTTCTCCTAGGTACGTCCTCACATCTATTACAGACCTATTAGTCTCTAGCACTTTTCGGACAGCTCCTGTAAACGCTATCCTAAGGTCTGTATCAATATTAACCTTTGTGATTCCATTTTTTATGGCGTCCCGAATATCGGCGTCATCAATCCCGTTAGCTTCTTTGATGTCAGCACCATACGTATTGCACAGTTCGATCGAATCTCCATATACAGAGGATGCTCCGTGCAGTACAAGCGGAAACTGGCCAACCTTGTTTTTAATTTGCTTTAACCTCTCGAGCGAAATTACCGAGTTTCCACCAACTCCCTTATTAGGACCATGACTAGTTCCAATTGCTATGGCTAGGCTAGTTATTCCAGTTTTCTCCGTAAAAGATGCGGCTTCGTCTGGGTCTGTATATCTGGCATTACGAGGGGACATATTAACACCATCCTCCATACCTGAGAGTATTCCCAACTCCGCTTCGACGGATACACCAAACTTCCTTGCGTACTCAACCACGCTCTTTGTCACGGCTACGTTAGAGTCAAAGCTCTGTGAACTCGCGTCTATCATTACGGAGGTGAACCCATTATCTATGCACAACTTGCAGATTTCAAACGAAGATCCATGATCTAGATGTAAGGCAAGCGGCACCGTGGATTCCTCCGCAGCCGCGTATACGATAGCTCTCAGGTAGTCCATTCCCATATATCCTATTGCGGACTGCGATGCCTGGAGAATGACAGGACGCTGTGCTTCATTAGCTGCTGATATGATTCCCTTGATAACCTCCATGTTCGTAAAGTTGAAGGCCATGACGGCGGTGTACTTATGGAGAGCATCACGCAGAAGCCACGCAGCCGGTACTAAATTTTTGTGTATGAAAACCATACCCTTAAGTTACGATCTGCAGCATACTATTCCCAGTGTATCTCATGATTGTACTCCCATGCAATCCGTATGTACATGGCATACATGTTCACCAACCATTGAAACACATTACCCACCTACCATCAGAACCCTACCAACGTACTCAATTAGGAGTGATGTTCTGCTTAGTTACACACATACTTTCCGTTCACAACGTTAGTTACTCTCTGTCTCAGATTCGTTTGAGTTTGATCCCCAATGGAGCGTGGGCCCCGCTATATGATATCATGCATAGTATTCTACGCGATAATGTACGCTAATGAGCGCGATCAAGATTCACAAACCCGAAGATATAGGGCGCATGAGAATAGCTGGACAATTGGCTGCTGATGTACTGGCGTTTGCTGGTAAGCACGTGGCCGAGGGGATCACGACAGGAGAGCTAGATGTGCTATGCAATGAGTTTATCATTGCACACGGGGCTGTGTCTGCAACTCTCGGATACAATGGATTCCCAGGCGCTATCTGCACATCGGTAAACAATGTGGTATGCCACGGGATTCCAGGTAGCTACCGTCTAAAATCTGGAGACATCGTGAACATCGATATCACAGTCAATGTTGATGGCTGGCATGGTGATACAAGCAAAACCTTCATGGTTGGGCAATGTACGAAGTTGGCGAAAATATTGGTTGATGTGGCCGAGCAAGCCATGTATACTGGAATAGACGCCGTGAAGCCGTATGGGTATTTTGGGGACATCGGGGTCGCTATCCAAAAATTTGTAGATCGCCATGGGTTCTCCATTGTAAGGAGTTACTGTGGACATGGAATCGGGAGGGAGTTTCACGGTGAGCCAATGGTGCTTCATTACGATTCTCATGAGCCAGGATTACAGATCCTGCCAGGAATGTTTTTTACGGTAGAACCCATGATCAATGCTGGTTTCTATAAGACGAAGGTCATGAAGGACGGCTGGACTGTGGTGACAGCAGATAAGTCACTATCTGCGCAGTTCGAGCATACGGTTGCTGTGACTGAGAATTCAGTAGAGATCATGACAGGTAGTTCGCAATGGATGCAAGTTTGACAGATCAAGAGTGAGTTGCAAAATTTGTGTAATTTGTTGAAGCTTGGTGTTATTCTAGCCACTGTGCGTTGATATCAATTTTGCTGATATTGGGTCTAGTATGATTGCAAAGAGTCTGTTGCTTCTGCTCTTGGGGCAGATAGCTATTGTGTCCACATCAATAGCTGAGAAGACTAAGAAGTTAAACCCCGCCAGCTCTGATAAGAATTCTGGCAAAAAAGATGATGGTGGTGCTAATGGTGACAAAGGTTGCAATATCAAAGATAATGATGACAAGGATGGCAACGTTAAGAATGGCAACGTTAGGCTAAGTCGAATTCCCGATACGCTGCGTCTAATCCTGGATAGTACGATCGTGAACAACAATGATCTTAAGGCTCAGGAAGATGAGATGAAGGCTACGCACGAGGACATAGTTGTGGCTAAATCCGCTTTCCGTCCTCACGTTACCTTTACCGCCAGCAGGAGGATTAATAACAAAACTATCCATTCGCGTGATAGGTCTATTACCGCCATAAATGATGCTACCAATAAAGATCGTGCCACAGAATACGGCGTGCAGGTTAAGCAGAATCTGTACAGGTGTGGAGCTGACAAGGCAGCGTGTAGCGAAGTGGAATATAAGGTGAAGGCCAGATGGGCTGCGTGCGATGCAAAGGTCCAACAGGTGCTGAGAGATACTTGCATCACATACTTCACGATCATAGCTAAACAAAAGGAGATCTCACATCTTAAAGCCTTGCTAATGGCTCGGAAGGAGAGTGCTGATGTCGCAAGGCGGATGCTGCAGGCTGGTACGGCGAAGGGGCTAGATGTGCTGCAGGCCGATGCATCCACATCAGAGACGGAATCGAAATTAGCGAAGGCAGAGTCGGAGTATGCAGCATACTGTGCTCAGTTTGAAACAATGACTGGGATGCGGATGCCGTCTAACCCAACAATTCCAACGAAAATGTTTGATGACGATATGCCTGAAGATAAGGCAATTACACTGGCTACGAAATATAATCCTGAGGTTGTGGCAAGAGGGGAAGAATGTTCAGCTGCCAGAGAGACCGTTAAGAAAATTAACACAGAGTTTTTCCCATCTGTTGACCTAACAGCTGGAGCCGAAAATTCCCACGATTCAGCAATTAAAAAGTTCAGTGATCACGATAAGAAATTGACTACCAGGACATGCTTCGTTTCATTAGGCGTTACAATTCCACTATACGACGGCGGAAGTTCTAGAGCAGAAAAGAGGAAGGCTCAGGCCATTGTACTGAAGGCGAAGGATGAGAGGGATAAAGCAGTTGATACAGTTAAGGCGGAGGTCCATGCTGTTTGGGCAGCTATCAAAGCTGCCAAGCAAAATTTGATTTCAGCCGCTAAAGCTGTAGAGCTGAGAATCCTCGTTCTCCACGATACCATGGAGGAGTATAAGGCTGGAGTGAAGATCATGAAGGATGTCTTAGAGGCACAGAGTCAGCTGTTCGAAGCGCAGGCCCTTGAAGTTCAGGCAGAAGAACAGTATTTCGCGAACCAGTGTCGAGCAATCGCGCTACTCGGGCGTATGAATCCACGATATTTGAGACTGAGATGTAATGGGGTTGGTTTCCGCGAACACTATGAGCAGACACGTTGCAGAATATAGGAATGGAGATGGTCATGAATCCACCTGAACAAAAAGAGGAAATGTCAATGGAGGACATACTTTCGTCGATCAGGAAGTATATTGCCGAGGAGGATCGCAGTGCGGATGATCACCGCGAGATAGAGCGGAATGGTAGCGTTGATAGCCAAGGACCTGTCATTACTCTCGGTCAGCATAACATTGCGAGCACACAAGAGAATGATGATGTGGATAAGGCCAATAACAGTTCAGCCACGTATGTCAGTAAGGATACGTACGAAGAGGTGAGTTCGCTGGCTGAGAACCTTGCAAAAGAACGGCGCAAGGGAGTTGGACCATTCGATAGGTTAGCGGAAGCATTTAATGCCTATGGGAAAAATAAGACGAAGCGTGATCAACAACAAACTATCAGTGATATGACGGTTAGTCAGCTCGTTGCAACCGTTGCAGAGAGGGTGGTTAGAGAGTGGATGGGTCAGCATCTCCACAACATCGTGGAGGAGCTAGTGATGAGAGAGATTGAGAAGATTAAGGAAGGTGGAGAATGATTGAGATAACAGATGAGTCCGCTCTGCATGATATTATGAAGGTGCACGATATCGTATTAGTTGACTTCTGGGCACCATGGTGCGGACCATGCAGGATGCTATCGTCAGTCCTCGATGACATAGAGCAATCGACCGAGAGTGTCAAGTTCGTAAAGGTCAACGTGGATGAAGCACCAGACTTGGCGACTGCATACGGAGTACAAACACTTCCAACGGTAATAATATTCAAGGGTGGAAATGAATCGACTTCTAGATCTGGCTTCATGTCGAGATCAGCAGTTGTTGATATGATATCTGCCGTACTCTAGCCACTCCGGAGAAGAGAACATGATTGATCTGAAATTTGTTCGTGAACATCGGGGTGTGCTAGATACAGCGCTCAAGAACAGGAACGGTGTTCCTCTGGAAGATGAGTTGTTACGGCTTGATGAGACCACTAGATCTTTGCAGACGAGGTTACAGAAGATCCAGGAACGGAGGAACGCTAACTCAGCAGAGTTTGGGGTAGCTAAGTCGAAGGGAGAAGACACGCAGACTTTGGCGAGAGAAATGGAGATTCTGAAGGCGGAGATGATTGCCCTCAAAAACGAGGCGGACTCTGCTAAAGAGAGGCTGATGAGCCTTCTGTCTTCAATTCCCAACATTCCGTCTGATGAGTGCCCCGTTGGACATAGTTACGAGTTTAATGTAGAGATCAAGAGATGGGGCACGCTACGTGAGTTCTCTTTCACTCCTCTTGAACACCATGAGATTGGTTGTAACCTTGGGATGATGAATTTCGAGAGAGCAATAAACATCGCTGGCTCACGCTTCGTATTCCTGTTCTCTGACCTTGCGAGACTCGAGAGAACCTTAGCCCAGTTTATGCTGGATGTTCACACAAGGGAACATGGATATACCGAGGTATATGTTCCGTTGATCCTTGGGCGGAAGGCGATGTTCGGCGTTGGGCAACTTCCTAAATTTGAGGATGACCTGTTCAAGACTACGCTTGGATCATACCTGATACCTACCGCTGAGGCCTCGCTCTCAAATATCTTTAACGATGATGTTATTCCGGAGGCTAATCTTCCGCTTAGGTATACTGCATACACTCCATGCTTTAGGTCAGAAGCCGGAGCCGCGGGACGTGATACTGCGGGGATGATACGTCAGCACCAATTCGGTAAGGTTGAACTCGTTAGCATCACAACTCCAGCGCAGTCTCATGCCGAACACGAACGAATGACCGAGTGCGCTGAGACGATCTTGAAGAGGCTCGATCTACCATTTAGGACTATCGTGCTATCAACAGGAGACATGGGCTTCAGCTCAGAGAAAACATATGATATAGAAGTGTGGCTCCCTGGCCAAGGTAAATACCGAGAGATATCCAGCTGCTCTAGGTGTGGTGCCTTCCAAGCCAGACGCATGAACACAAAGTTCAAGAGTGAGGCGACAAAGAAGAATGAGTACGTTCATACGTTAAACGGTTCGGCCCTTGCGGTAGGGCGCTGCCTCATTGCAATACTGGAGAATTACCAGCAAGCGGATGGCAGCGTACAAATTCCAGACGCACTAGTGCGTTACTTCGGCAACGATAGAATTTACCCAGCGTAGGGCAGCCTCGAGCCATTCTATAAGAGTGTCTACCGATCGTGCAATGTTGTTCTCTGTAGAGGCTTGATCTAACTCTTAATTTCCGTTGATCGGGCTGCGGCAGTGGTACTGCTGTTCATTGCCATGATGCACATCACCCCCCATCACCTAGTACTACTATCAACAATGGTGATGATAGGAACAGGGGTAGTAAGAGGGGGTGAGTACCATGAACATGGTAGAGAGGTGGAGAGGTTATCACCTGTGGTGATGATGGATGAGGTAGGG
>JAITIT010000043.1 GCA_031279295.1 Holosporales bacterium
GGACCAACTCAGGCGGGCGAGGTCGCCGGGGGCGGCCCCAGAAGCCACCACAAAGGCTATGTGGGACATAGAGAGATGGGCCCGAGACAGGATCACCGCGGCCACCATATTTCAGGGCACATGCGAATACACCAACAACGACCCGCTGACGGCCAGAGCATCCAACGAGCGGCTGGACGCAATACAGCAAGTGGACAGCGGGCTAATGGACGTCATCCCCATAGCCAACACCGGAAAAATCATAACAGTAAACTGCGAGACCCTGCATGGCAACACAGTGACAGGCAGGGAAGCTAGTACACAGCCCACCTGGCTGGACGAGGAACACCACGTGGGGTACAACTTGCCTGTGGTTTACATGCGGTACGACGGCACGAAGGAGGACAACGGTAACAAGAGCCACTTCGTCAGAATGTGCAGACTGGGCGACCCACTAGGGACAGCGGAAGCAGTAAGGCACAACCGAGCAGTCGGCATAACGCAAGTACACAAACCAAACAACGAGCAACTGGCGAGGGGGACCCAGAACGAGATGGCAGGACTGATAATACGGGGCGTCGAAAAGATAGGAACGGAGGACGCAAACACTTTAGCGCAGGCAGCGTGGAAGCAGCTGGTCCCCAAACAAGGAGGGCTAGGGACCCAGAGCACCGGCATAACAAAATAAGCCAGAGCAACGCAAGTGCGGGATTGATCCCGCACTTAACCTGCTGGGCAAACACCAGTTACCACACACGAGGATGGCAGAATGGCTGAAGCAGCCGTAGGACAAGGACACAACCATGATGGGATGCTTCTGTCGGAGGGACGTAAAAAAAACAGATGGGTACAATGAACCCCATCTAGAAACAGGTGACAAATCGACAGAGCATACAACCGCACAACGACACAATAGAGACACTGAGATGCACACGCACAGCCTAACAATGCATACAACGCGGAATGGGAAGTTGCAGAAGGGGATGGCAAAGGTAGTGAAGGGTAAGGTTATGGCGGTAGTCGATGGGTCTCTGCCGTAGCAGTTACAGGAATCTTGATCAGTACTGCAGAAGCAGCAGAGCACGACGAATAGGGGTAGGGACAGACCGGAGAGCAACGAAGGGAGGTGGAACCCAAACACCCAACAAAGAGCATACAACCACCTAGGCAGTTCAAGGAGCGAGGCAGCTCCGCGAGCAGTTATCCGTAACTTAGCGGAGCGGAAGAGAGGATGAACGAAGAAGACGGCGCACTGCGATGATGCTCCAACACACAGGGAGCGAAACCCGTGATGACGTGACAAACACCCTGCAAGTGCTAGAAGAAACTATGACAGCAGACATGAGATCAAATTGATTGGTTAGTTAGCCCCAACAGGGTGAACTGCAGATACAGCAGCACTAGCGTGAAGCGGCCAACAACAGCCCATCAAATACGAGACGCTGCATAAATACGGTGTCAGAGTCTCTTCTTCTTAGCCCACACTTTTTTAGCTCCGTTTGGTATGGAGACTTGGAGTGATCTTGCGATTGCAAGCGAGCCTAGTGCAACGTCCTCAGTAATGGTGCTTCCGGCGGCTAATATAGCCCCGCTCCCTATTTCTAGCGGAGCAATAAGCGTGGTATTTGACCCAACGAAAACGTCTTCACCTATAGCAGTAGTGTGTTTGTTGACTCCATCGTAATTACAGATTATAGTGCCTGCACCGACGTTCGTGCGTTTACCAATTGATGCATCTCCGAGGTATGTAAGATGTTTTGCCTTAACGCTTTCTCCAATGGTGGATCCTTTAATCTCCACGAAGTTACCGACGATTGAATTACGTAGCAATCTGGATTCTCCCCTGATTCTTGCAAACGGCCCAACACGTACACCCTCGCCGATTTCGCAATCTTCTAGGTACGAGAATGATTTGATAATAGCTCCACTCATAATCTTGACCCCAGTCCCGATGACAACATTTGGTTCTATTACAACATCGTTAGCAATTTCGGTGTCGTATGATAGGAACGTTGACTGCAGGTCCAGCATTTTTACTCCCATCTCCATGTACTTACTTCGCATGCGGTGCTGCACAACATCTTCTGCGAATGCGAGATCACTCATTGTGTTTACACCATGGAACGATTTGTAATCACTTAACACCACTACGTCAACCATCTTCTCAAAGAGCCGCATTACCCCTAATACATCTGTTAAGTGGTACTCTCCAGTTGTATCAGATTTTTCAATCTTGTGAATAAATTCCTTGAGTAGCGATGTTTTAAATTTATACACTCCAGTGTTGATGAGACTACATCGCTTTTCCGACTCCGTAGCATCCTTGTATTCAACAATCTTTAGGAATTTTCCACTATCGGTTATGACCCTACCGTATGGCATGTGACACAAGTGCAATGGTAGTTCCGTAGCTATAATCGCAGCATCAGCGTCACCAACCAATAATTTTCCAAAATGTCTTGCCTCTAGGAGTGGAAGATCTCCGCATACAATTACAACGCTCTCAGACTCTAAATGCGAAACTGCCAACTTCACTGCGCCAGCTGTGCCATCTTGAACACGCTGTATAACGATCTTGGAGTTTTCAAATCCATGGTGCGTAATTGCATCAGACGCTACCATGATAACATTGGCCGGTGGGATGGTACTAATAGCCCTAATCACATGGTCAATAATTGGTAACCCAGCTACCTTGTGCAGAACCTTTGGAGTAGCCGACTTCATTCTAGATCCACGGCCTGCTGCCATAATTATTGCATCTGTCACTACTGATCACCCTGGCGTTCTCCATTGATACGTGTATTATATATCGGCTCCCATTGTCTTTGCCACGACGTGTATGCATTGGACTAGTAGAACCCTACAATCCATACTCATGTTATGAGTGCCTCTGCTTACATCTACATTAGGTAACGTGATATATGTTTCTCACAGTCAATCCATATGTATTCAAGAATGACTAGTGGGATTTAAAGCTCACTCATCTGCATATAACCTTTCAACGGCCTCCACGTGCTAATTGACTCCGTACGCGTTCATCAAAACTATGCATTAAATCTTGGGGAAGTTGGCTGGATTTGGCTACGATACTGAGCTGCGTTAAGTGAGATATGGAACGCATTAGTTGTAGTATGTCTTGCCGCCCTGATTGAATGACACAACTACATGCTTGAACAAAGTTGCTCTTCGCGCACTCTGATAAAGAAGCTTCGTCCAGATCAGGTAACGAACCTAGTTGACGCACATCAGGTAACGAACCTAGCTGACGCAGACCAGGTATATGAACTAGGATAAACATGACACATGCCCTATAGGGATCGGGCCCTGTAGGTACCCCCCGTACATTACCAAGTTGCTCAAGACACTCAATGAGTGTACTGAATGTTTCCGCTATCTCAGGTGACCTGGTGAGCTCTGTGACCTCAGTATCATCGTTTATAATGCTAACTCTTCCTTCTCCAGTGAAAGGCCACATGCCTCCTTTAGGCCCCATCAGTAACTGGGAGATTCCCGCTGCTACCATGGCCCCCGGCTCTCCGTATGTCCCTGTGCACAATAATGTGTATATCACTGGAAATGGTTCACAGTCCTGACCAGGTTTGACTAGTCTCCTTACGACACCGGCTAGCGGGTCGTCTATGCTTAGTGTTTGACCTTCCGTCTTTACTACAACATCCCCGCCGTCCCGGAGAACACGATTAGGCTCGGCAGCTGTAGCATGCCACAATGGCAGCCCCATAAACAACGTTATCAGTGTAGAAAAGCATCCCAACATACCGCTCATTACTACATACCTTTCCGTGCACCATAACCTCTACGTTATAATGCTACCTTGAGTACTCCTTCGCTTGCAACTTCAGAATGGCTAATGCGAGCTCCTCTGGCCTGGGCGGACAACCGTACACAACTGCCGATATCGGAATGTGGGTACCTAGATCGCAGACCACCGAATCAGACTCCGCAAACAGTCCTCCGCTTATCGCGCAGCTACCCATGGCGATGACATACTTAGGGTCCAGCATTTGGTCGTATAGCATAATCAATTGTGGTAGCATCTTCTTCGTTACCGTTCCGGCGACGATCAGTAGATCTGCATGACGCGGGCTTGCCCTGAATAGGCATCCAAACCTGTCGAGATCTATCCTGCTAGCTGCAGCGTGCATCATCTCTATAGCACAGCATGAAAGCCCACACGACAGTGGCCACATAGACTCGGCACTAGCCCACTTGGCCATACGATCAAGCGTGGAAACAAATATGTCGGGAAGCCTGTTCACAACGTGCCCCATATTGGATTCGTGATTTTCTTCAGGCTCTCATGATGCGCGGCCAGCTCGCTTTCCGGAACAGTAAATATCCTATTTGGAATTGAGTACTGTCTGTGAGGTTGGTCACCTGGCGTAGAGCATTTGCGACTCGCGAATAGAGCGTTCTGACGTAGCTCAACCGACATGCTAATATATACCTCAGCCAGTAGCTCTGCATCAATCAACGCCCCATGCTTCAGACGCATCGAATTATTCACAGAGAACCTTCTGCACAGAGAATCCAGAGTTGCTGGAGAGCCTGGATACTTTGCTTTTGCCATCACGAGCGTATCCACCACCGTGTCTGAATTAATTGGCCCTGCGCCGACCAACGATAGCTCATAATTCAGGAACCCAATGTCGAACGGCGCATTGTGGATAACTAACCTAGAGTCTGCTATGAAGCTCAAGAAGCTCTGATACTCATCTTTGAAGATCCTGAACTGCCTCAGGAAATCAAACGTCAATCCGCTGATATTGGTAGCCTCCCGCGATACCTCCCTCTCTGGATTGATATAGACATGGTATGTGTTGTTGGTAATCTTCTTGTCGATGATCTCAACGCACCCAATTTCGGTGATACGATCTCCATCGGCTGTTGACAGGCCCGTGGTTTCTGTATCAAGTGCGACCTCCCTCATTTCGATTTCTTTCCGCGCATTGCTAGTGGATGGCACTTGTCATAAACATCAGAAACATACCTCTGCGCTACGTCGGCGTATATCTGCGTCGACGATATGGAGGAATGTCCGAGGAGTTCCTGGATGCTCCTAAGATCCCCACCACACTCCACGAGATGTGTGGCACAGCTGTGGCGGAGAGCATGCGGAGTCACTGTTGCAGAGAAGCCAAGCATTTTCCTAGCGGCCTTCACGAGCTTCTGTATTGACGATACAGAAAGCCTCATGCCGTCTTTGTTTACGAACAACGCCTCGGAATCGTGGTGATTCGTGCTGGAGATATAGTCCATGATTACATCTCTCACCTCTCCCACAAGCGGTACGCTCCTGACTTTACTACCTTTCCCAACGACATTCATAAATCCGGAAGACATAAGTATGTCGCCGCGATTCAAACTCAACGCCTCACTGATACGGAGACCAACAGAGTAAATCAGAGCCAATATAACTCTATCCCTCTTAATGATCCATCCTGTCTGTTTCAGCGTTCCAACAGTATCGAGAATCTCATTGATCTGATCGATGGCCAATGGCCTCGGCAATGTCCTCCGAGTCTTCGGAGGCCGCATCGTTATGATATCACTCGCAGATGTCATACTGCCACTCTCACATAAGTACTTCAGAAAACTCTTGAAGGCGGCCAGTCCCCTAGCCACGGTTCTCGTGGATTCCCCATGCTCCCTGCGATACAAGAACCATGCTCTCACGTCCCCCTTGTCGATACTCTTGATATTGCTAAGCGATATTTCCTCGGCTTTATATGTAGTTAGGAATCTCACAAGCAAGCTGATGTCTGAGCTGTACGACAAGATCGTATTGGAAGACAAGGCCCTCGAGTTACGAAGGTGCCTCGTCCAACCTGCAATAGCGTTCTCTAGCTCTGTACAGTCCATTTCACGTTAGCACACCACCCTGTTCTCAGCGACAGCACCCTTGAACGCCTTCCCAAGGTATATCGCAACTATGAACCAGAGAATGACGAGTGGGAACCCTATCGCTCCACCAAGCGTAAGGAAGTGCGCCTTCCCAGCAATTTCGCCGAACGCAGTCTGCAGTGGTTTCATTAGCATATTGACGAGAGATCCAGCTTCCTTGGAAGCCCTAGATCCAAACGTCTCAATCCATGCCTGGGCCTTGAAGTGAACATCCTTTGTTGTCGGGATGTAGAGCTGCTTCAACGATGGGCCATTGAGTGCGTAGTTAATCGCCTTGGATCCTACCATCAGTGCGAACAAGAAGTTCAGAGAATCCATCGACATAAAGCCAACAAGGGCAGCCCCAAGAATTATCGGCATAGCCGCAAGCGCTGCACCGATTCCAAGGAACTTGGTCACGTTGCTAACACCAAGTAGCA
>JAITIT010000059.1 GCA_031279295.1 Holosporales bacterium
TTTAAAACGGATAGACACAGGGATTAATAGGAGGAGATAGAGCATGAAAAATTATACCTGGTAGTTGGTACACCATCACCACTGTCGGGGATACATCAGTGGTTTACTAATACAATGGCATTGACGATAGCACAGGCTAGGGCAGATGCGATGCTAGATAGGAACTGTACTCCGGAGCCACTGAGAACCGGGCTGAGGGCAGCGATGGTAGTTGCAACCAGCGGTCTAAGGCCAGTACACGAAACAGTCGACGGCTATTATACCCAGGGCTCTGGGTTAGATAAGGATAGCGTAGTATGATGTGATCATGTGTAGGTTAGTCCTGGGGCAATCATGAGTACCAGCGTAACGATATTCGATGATATCGGTATTATCGCAGCGAACTACCTGCAGCAGCGCCTAAAGCTACTTAGGAAGCTTTGTGGCAACAGGATTATCGATCTCATCATGCACATGCCATCGTACGTAATCGAGATGATATACACCGAGGCACTTGCTCAGGAGCACGTTGGAAAGCTAGTCACAACCAAGATCGTTGTAACATCCATTGATTCGAACCACTCCAGTCCTACCAGGCCGGTATCAGTATATGGTACCTGCGGAGATTCGGTCGTGGAGATATCTCTCTTCAATTACAAGAGACAGTTTGCTCAGAAGGTATATGTCCCAGGGAAACCAGCATACATCACAGGAAAGCTCTGTACCAATTTCTCCGGTGGATTTCAGTTCATCAATCCGCAAAAGCTTGTGAGTGTATCTGAGATGCGTCGCAAAGACTGCTTCTCAAATGTTTACCCGCTGACAGCTGGCATATCGCAGCTTACGATGATCGTTACCATAAAGAACGCCCTCAAGATACTGGAGCGGACTGATATCCGCGAGTGGTTACCAGAACATGTTATCGCCTCAAATAACTTCCCATCGTTTCGAGAGTCACTGATTACGGTCCACAATCCACGATCGCTCACAGAGCGACAGTTGAACTCCGCTGCAAGACGCAGGCTGTGTTTTGATGAGCTGTTAGCAGAGCAACTTCTGTTAAGGCTTAGCGACACGAAAACTAAGGAAGGTAATGTCATAAAGAACGGCAAGACCTTGATATCAAGGTTAGTGAAGGACTTACCATTCGCATTGACTCAATCACAAATGAAAGTTATAGATGAGATATTTCGCGACCTTGAAGGTGGCAAGCCGATGGCGAGATTGCTGCAGGGAGACGTCGGCTCTGGAAAGACTATTGTCGCTATCATTGCCTCACTCTGCGTAATTGAAAGTGGGTACCAATGCGCTGTGCTGGCTCCAACCGAGATGTTAGCATGTCAGCACTATGCGACCTTTTCATCATATCTATCTGCCCTAGGCATTAGTGTTGAGATCCTAACGGCTAGTGAGAAAGGAAAAAGGCGGCATGAAATCCTCGCCAACATTGCAGCCGGAGTAGCGAATGTGGTGATAGGAACTCATGCAATCATTTCGGACGGCGTCAAATTCCACAACCTCGGATTCGTCGTAGTAGACGAACAACATCGATTTGGAGTGACTCAAAGACTACGTCTGATAACGAAGGGAAACTCACCACACATCCTCAGCATGACAGCCACACCGATTCCGCGAACCACCATCATGTCTGCATACGGGGACATCGCAGTATCTGCAATCATTGAGAAGCCGATTGGCCGGAGTGAAGTAATAACGAAAGCAATCCCCATTAACAAGATCTCAATTATTACTGACTCTGTCAAGGGCATAATAGCAAAGGGTCAAAAAGTTTATTGGGTGTGTCCACTGATTGAGGAGAGCGAGAAGCTCACATACACCTGCGTTACAAACAGGTTCATGGCGCTTAAGGAGATTTTCGGAGATGAGGTTGCAATGCTGCATGGACGTCAAAAGGTTGTCGAGAAGCAGAACATATTCGAGAGTTTCAAAACTGGCGGATGCAACATACTGGTCTCAACAACAGTAATTGAAGTAGGGATTGACGTTCCAACTGCGAGTGTGATTATAATAGAGAATGCAGAGAAGTTCGGTCTTGCCCAGCTGCACCAACTCCGTGGGAGGGTCGGGAGGAGCACATTGCAATCGTACTGCATTCTTCTCTATGATTGCAGACTTTCTGAAGTAGCAAGAAAGCGCCTGAATACGCTATGCGAAAGCAACGACGGATTCTACATAGCCGAGCAGGATCTTCTACTTAGGGGAGGGGGTGAGATTCTTGGAACAAAGCAGAGTTGTCAGAAATCGTACAGGACATTCGATATGCATGACCCTGCTAACAATAAATTACTACTACCACTCCTGCAACAGGTGTCAGCACGAGCAACAAATGTCATAGAGCACGAGCTAATCGGAAAGTACGACACGCTCCTCAAGATTTTTGCTACTGAAGACCATGTGCATCTGAAGGCATCATTTTAACGCGCAACGGCATCTACGTATCGAGAGTGGTATAAACTCTTGGTCAGGTATCATGATGCTGACATACGTACCAACCCTAGCTACTTTTTCGGCGGGCTACTACTTGCCAAAGCATTGATGAAGGTTCTGTATATGAGAATTAATCACCGTTGGTGCTATATCACTTTCTAGCATATGTGAAATGTTTGAAACACTACAACAGAGTCCACTCTTTGTGCGTCAGATGTCTCCCTGAATTTTGCAAAGCAAGGAACTAAAAGGAATCGAATAGGCATAAAGTAATAACCCTAGGAATGCCATTAAGATCATTGTTGATACTCACTACCTTCATTCCATGCTCAATGTTAGCGACCTTCTCTCTTTGATCGAACCCGACCTCTATGAATGCCTTGCCCCCGCGTTTCAGAAAATTCTTCATCTTCGGCAGAATGGTGATGTATGCATTCATACCTTCTTCACCGGCGAAGAGCGCAATTTCTGGATCGAACGAGGTAGCAACGTCAAGTTCGAAGTTTGTGGAAACGTATGGTGGGTTACATGTGATGATATCAAATATGCCAGATACGTTTGTAAACCAGTCACTCAAAATAAACTCACACCTAGTGCTCACATCTAAGTTACATGCGTTTTCCAGTGCCACAGCTATGGCGTTCGCATCAATATCCACAAAGCTGCACACTGCATTTTTGTACATGGTCAATAGCGAAAGCCCTATGCAGCCGGTACCGCTTCCGAGATCGAGGATGGTCAGGTGCTCATCCAAACTACGATAGTACTTAGTGACCAGGTCGATGATCAGTTCAGTCTCCGGCCGCGGGTCCATGGTGTACTTATTCGTCTTGAATTCTATCCCGTAGAACTCCTTCTTCTGGATAATCTTGGAGACTGGCTCCCCTGATGCTAGTCTCCTCAGCCCATTGCAGACGGATGGTTGGATGGCGAGAGGTACATTAACATGGGTCTTGAAGAACAAGTCATGGTACGAGCATCCAAACATATGGGCTAATAATTTTATTGCATCATCTCTGCGTACGGTATATTCTTTGAGCAGGGAGGAGATGACCATTATGTCTGACATCCTATATCAGGATCTCCCGTTTGCCAGTGTGGTTAGGAGCTGAAACAAGACCTTTCGTTTCCATCTCCTCTATGATGCGTGCAGCCCTATTATATCCTATCTGCAGCTTTCTCTGAAGGTAACTGATTGAGCATTTCCGATCGTTAGCGACGATTTCTATGGCTTTGGCGTACATCTCATCACTACTAGCAGATTGGTTGCCGAATCCTAAATCCAGATCATCGTCAACGGATTGCTCTCCCACTATATCAACGTAGCTGGGCTCCTCTTGGTTTCTAATAAACTCGACGACACGTTCAACCTCACTGTCCTTAACGAATGGACCGTGAACTCTTTGAATTCGACCGGCTCCAGACATGTATAACATATCACCTTGCCCGAGAAGTTGCTCGGCTCCTTGTTCTCCGAGGATTGTTCTACTGTCGATTTTTGACGTGACCTGAAAGCTAACCCTCGTTGGAAAGTTGGCCTTGATCGTACCAGTAATGACATCAACAGACGGTCTCTGAGTAGCCATGATAAGGTGGATTCCGGCGGCTCTTGCCATTTGTGCTAGCCGCTGAATTGCAGACTCAACGTCCTTCCCAGCAACTAACATTAGGTCCGCCATCTCATCGACGATCACCACAATGTACGGCATCTCGGCGAACTCAAACTGTTGTATCTCAAAGATGGGCTTACCAGTTTCTTGCTCGAATCCAGTCTGAACCTTCCTCACGAGTAGATCACCATTCTCCTTCGATTCAGCGAGCTTCTTGTTGAATCCATCGATGTTACGAGCACCAAGCTTCGACATTTGCCTGTATCGATTCTCCATTTCGGCTACTGCCCACTTGAGTGCGAATATCGCCTTCTTGGGATCTGTAACTACCGGAGTGAGGAGGTGTGGTATCTCATCATACACAGAGAGCTCCAACATCTTTGGGTCGATCATTATGAGTTTGCAGTCCTTTGGAGTGAACCTGTACAAGATCGACAAGATCATGGCATTGACAGAGACTGACTTCCCGGAGCCTGTAGTTCCAGCTATTAGCAAGTGCGGCATCTTTGCAAGATCCGCCATAATCGGGGTGCCGCTGATATCCTTCCCAAGGATGAGTGGTATCCCGGTTGTCATTCCTCTGTAGGCATCAGATGATAGGAGTTCGCTCAGATACACGGTGTGTCTGTTCTTGTTCGGGAGTTCGATCCCTATCGCGTTCTGGCCTGGTATTATTGCAATCCTTGCTGAAATTGCCTTCATCGATCTTGCTATGTCATCGCTCAAACTTATGATCCTCGACGTTTTAATTCCAGGGGCTGGACGGAACTCAAACATAGTCACTACTGGTCCCTGCCTGACGTTAAGGACTTCTCCGTTGATTCCGAACTCTTCGAGTACATTACGGAGCTCAGCGGAGACGACGGCGATCTTACCCTCATCCTGTTTGTATTCTTTTTCCGAGTGCCTCTCGAGAAGTTCGACGTTTGGAAGGGAGTATATTCCAGCTACGGTGGGTGGCATCGCGCCTATCGCATTTTCATCTTGCTGCTTCCCCCCCCGCTGCCTTTCAGGGGAATTGGTCGGTGTGGTATCAATACTGGAAGCTCCTCGAGCCTCCCATACAACATTCGACCTGCGCAGCTTTCTCGTCTTGGCCCTAATGATTGGTAAGGATAGTACCGCTTGAATCACGCGATGCGCACAGCTAACAAACAAACTGAGGTTGATGAACAGTACTGTTTTTAAAAGGACTAACCATATCACGACGATAGCGAGGAAAATCCAATTGCAGATATCACTTTGCCGCAGGATGTCGATGAATATGATCTTAGCCAGCACGTAACCGACGAACCCACCGGCGTAGTACTCCAGGCCAGCCGCCTTGATAATAGAGCTACATGGCTGATATGTTGAGATGATGTTAAAGACGACACTCCCCAGAGCTATGAATGACATGAGCAGCGCCGTCTTGCTTCGGATGTGATGTATTTTGCCAGTGATGAAGTTGACGCCCCAGACGGCTAGCACCACCATGATGAGATAGCTCAACAACCCGAAGGACTGTCCTAGAATGTCAGCTGTATAGGCACCAATTTGACCCAGCAAATTTGTTGTGCGTTCTGATGACCGGACGAAACAGCAGTTATCATACGGCGCATACGATATCATGGATGCGATACAAAGCAGCGCTAGTACGACCAAGAAGACTCC
>JAITIT010000023.1 GCA_031279295.1 Holosporales bacterium
GCTATTCCAATGCTGGGCGCAAGTCCAAACTACACACGACAGGTTGCAAAGCGGCCTCGGAGCAAACTTAAACACCGTAATTGCGGCCACATGGAACCCATCACGGAACCGAAGAGCAGCTAACACAGCGGAAACCTTGCACGATAGGCTGAATGAGGATGCACTGCGAATGTACCAAGAGCGGGGTGCACTTCCGATAAACAGTGGTAACAATACAACGAGACAGAATCTAGACCCAGCCCCCAACAGAGGCGGAACAACGGAGCTACCGAACACGCGCGACAACGTAACTAGGATAGCTCGCCGGGCACTGGCTCATGTCATAGGGGACCTGATCAACAACCAACAGAGGACAAACCCAAGAAGAGGCGAGTGCCAAAAAAATTGCAGGCTGCTCAGCGGCATAGCGTCGGCCACCGTCCAAATAGGAGCAGGCGCGGGAGCCACACGACTCATAACAAGAATGCTCGTACCACCACTCCTCGGGGACGAGAGAACCCGGCGGGCGCGGGGCATAGCCGCACAACTCACAGGGCTCTCGTCTCGGGGGAGGTGGCAGCGTGCACGGGATCTAGTCCAAACAGAAAAATACTTGACTACAATCCTCCTCAACCTGGAGGGAAGACTGGCAGCAGAGGGGATGCAGCGCGAAATCGACACGACCGGGCTGATAAGAGTACAGATAAGACGAGCATATGATGTGCTATGGGCATGCATAATCCTCGGCATGACGACAGGAGACCACATGATGCAAGCATTCCGAAACCTCAACGACGCGACGCGACAGCTAATCAACTACGTCTACAACATCGTCGGCATCCCAGCAGGGGAGGAGGAAGAGCGCAGCGAACGCGCGGAGGAAAGCAGCGACACCACCCCAGAGGAGGAAGAGCGCAGCGAGTACACGGAGGAAAACAGCGACTCCATCCCAGAGGAGGAAGAAGAGCGCAGCGAGTACACGGGAGAATACAGCGACACCTCAGAATAGTCCCCAGCCAAATCGGGACACCGCGAGCCCACGTGGCGAATAGCAGCCAGCCGCACGGGGCACAAGACCGGGCGGCCAGCCGACTACTGGAGATTCCAGGATAGGCAAGTTAAGCAGAAGCAGTGGAGGATAGTCTCTGGCAAATAGAGCAGGAGAGAAGTAACAGCCTTTTAGGGAGTGCTCGTACATCGCTCCCTTATCCCTGGTGGGCTGTGTTAAAGATCTGTTACAATCAGCCGATGTTGCACCTTCGGAGATTCAGATTTTGCCAGTAGGGAATCTACGTAGATTTTTCATTGAGACGTATGGTTGCCAGATGAATATGTACGACTCCAACATCATCTCTAACATCATGAAGGATGCTGGTTTTGATAGGACCTACGATTCGTCGTCCGCGGAGATCATAATCTTCTATACATGCAACGTCAGAGAAAAAGCTGCTCAGAGAGTGTTTTCAAACATAGGACTACTGAGATCGGAGAACACAAAAGTTGTCGCAGTAGGTGGTTGCGTTCCCCAAGCCGAGAAGGACGAGATCTTCAGATACAAACATATCAACATCGCGTTTGGGCCACATGCATACCATATGTTACCTACGTACGTTTCGAGGATCCTCAGCGGAGAGACTGATAGGATCCTCGACGTCACACCGCTCCAACCTCAGAAGTTTAATTGTTGTGGTTCGGAACGAACAGCATCGCATAGTGAGTTTGTAACAATTCAGGAGGGGTGCGATAACTATTGCACGTACTGTATCGTCCCATATACACGTGGCAAGGAATACTCACGGCCGGTGGCTGATGTTATTTCTGAGGTCAAGATGCTACTTGCGCGAGGGGCACAGGAGATCACGCTATTAGGGCAGAATGTAAATTCCTACAACGGCGAGGCACCGTACATCAACATCGGTAAGCCAAAAGGAACATGGAATTTTGGGAGGCTGCTTCATGAGGTGGCCTCATTGGATGGATTGAGGAGGTTGAGATACACGACCTCTCATCCAAAGGATATCACTGCAGACCTCATGAAGCAACATGCGCAAATTGAAGCGATGGTGCCGTTCGTACATATTCCAGTGCAATCAGGAAGCGACAAAATTCTGAAGCTCATGAACCGTAGACACACAGCCCAGGAGTATATCGACAAGCTCAAGGCGTTCCGCGACATCTGTCCAGACATTCAATTCTCGTCAGATTTCATAGTTGGGTTTCCCACTGAGACAGAAGACGACTTCGAAGGCACACTGAATCTTGTGAGAGAGGTGAGATACATTTGCGCTTACTCCTTCAAGTACAGTCCAAGAAACGGTACGCCAGCCGCAACGATGGATGGTCAAGTTCCTGATGATATTAAGATACGGAGGCTCAGCGTACTTCAAAATGAATTGATGAAGTCACAGCGCGCACACAACGAGGCTATCGTAGGTAAGACAATGGAGGTGCTATTTGATAAGGTCGGTAGAAAGGGCGGACAGTACGTCGGGAAGAATGTGTATATGCAGTCAGTTGTTGTTGCAAGCAACGAGACTGACCTAATTGGCAAATTCAAGATGGTTCTAATCGAGCAGGCATTCCAAAATAGCGTCTTCGGCAGTCTGATATGAGCAACCACGTTAACATCATCGTGGAGGATGATAGGTGGACAGATGCGGTTGGGTTTGGAGAGTGGAATGGAATGGTAGGCCGTCTGCTCGATGCTACCGTGAGATCCATGTACGATGGTGATATGGGCTTTTATGTCAACCTGCTCTTGACAGGGGATTCGGCAATTCGTAAACTGAACTTAGATTTCAGGGGAATAGATAGCAGTACAAATGTGCTGTCGTTTCCGCAGTACGAGTCTCGGTGTATTAAGGATCTTCTAGAGGATGGTGGCGTCATGGGGTGCCAAGACGATGCAATGGTCGGTGACGTTGCAATGTCGTTCGATGCCGTTACGGCCGAATCAATCCAGTATGGTAAGTCTCTTTGGGATAGATGTTCTCACCTGTTCGTTCATGGTGTTCTGCATCTGTTTGGAATGGATCATATAGATCATGGTGAAGCTGAGGCTATGGAACGCCTGGAGATGCAGATCCTGGAATTATTCGGAGTTCGAGATCCGTATGCTCTCGTAACAGATAAGCAGGTAGAAAGATACCATGAGTCGTGAAGAGCGCAAGGGCGTGATGAAATGCCTTTTGTCGAAGGTATCTTTTGGCAGGTTGTTTAGAGGGACATCGCTTCGAGATGCGATCGAAGCGATCATAGTAGAGGATGATTCGTCTGACGCCCAGTCAATTGCAAAAAATGAACGGGAGATCCTGGGTAATGTACTCAATCTAAGAGAAGTACAAGTCCGCGACATAATGGTCCAGAGGATTGAGATAGAATCTATTCCTGTGAACGCGAGGCTGGAACATACGATAGCCAAGTTTATAGAGTCGCAGAAATCGTCGATTGTGGTGTACCAAGGTGTGATTGATAATGTGGTAGGTGTCGTGTACATCAAGGATCTCGTCAATTGGTTCTATGTTGATAAACCATTCAATATCAGCATGTTTGTGAAAAAGGTCCTGTTCATTCCGCCTACGATGAAGAGCATAGATCTTCTGTTTAAGATGCGGGAAACCGGGATAAAAACAGCGATCGTGGTAGACGAGTACGGGGGAGTAGACGGCTTAGTTTCTTTCAGAGACGTGATAGAAGAAATCATAGGGGACATTCAGGACGTGGCTGAAGTCAAGAATCAAAGAAAGAGGGTTATGAAAAGCGCAGACGGGTTTGTAATAGCTGATGCTCGCTCCACGTTCAGTGAGCTTCAAAAATATGGTGGAATTAGGATAGTTCCAGATGACAAGTCAATTGATACAATTGGTGGCGCCATTGCCTCATTGATAGGGAGAGTTCCAGTTAGGGGAGAGCTTGTGATGTGTCAGAAGCAAAAGCTTGAGTTCGAAATACTGGACGCAGATCCAAGACGAGTCAAGAGTGTCAAGATCAGACAGGTGGCGTAGATCAGTGATGAAGATGTCTTCAGTGTGGTTTCATATAGTATGCAAATTTCTTCCGGAGTACATACCGCGCTATTTCGCTCGCTTTTGGATAGATGACTTGTTACACTACTTACAGTACCGAGAGATGTATTTTAGGGCGGTAGAGCCTGTGGTCAGTAAGGTGTATTATGTTAGCTTAGATTGCTAGCGGAGGATTTTATGTTAGAGATACGCTTATAAAAATGTCAGGAAAATTATTAATTGACGCAAGTTGTGCGGATGAGACTAGGATTGCTGTTGTTGGAGCCGATGGAAGACTCGAGATTTTTGAGACTGAGTACTCATCGAACAGGCCAATTAAGGGTAATATATACCTTGCTAAGGTAGTAAGGATCGAACCATCTATTCAGGCTGCCTTCATTGACTATGGAGGGAATAAGCATGGATTCCTCCCGCTTACCGAAATTCACTACGAGTATTTTAACAAGAACGTAGCAAAAGCTATTGGTGACAGGTCGGTGTTCGATGGTAATGATGAAGGAGATGCTACTGAGAAGCAGGGTACGAACCTCCCGAGAATTCAGGAGGTCATTTCCCAAAAGCAAATAATCTTAGTGCAGGCGGAGAAGGAGATTCGGGGAAACAAATGTGCGTTCTTCTCGACGTTCATTAGCCTTCCTGGCATGTACTGCGTGCTGATGCCAAATCCCCCCACGGGCATGTAGAATGCCGTTTCAAAAAAGTTAGAGGCATCGGAGAAGGAGAGGTTAAAGCAGATAATCCAGACCCTCGATGTACCCGACAAGATGAGTTGCATCGTTAGGACAGCAGGGGAGAGTAGAACGAAGCAGGAGATCACGCGAGACTTCGAATACCTCTGTAGACTATGGGATGAGATTCGTGAGAAGGTAACAAACTCTGTTGCGCCAAGTCTAGTGTATGAGGAAGGGAATATCATCAAACGCGGAATAAGAGATCTCTATCAAAGAAACATGGATTGCATCATCGTTCATGGGAAAGAAGCCTATAGAGAGGCACGATCTTTCATGAAGATATTTACCCCGAACCAAATTAAGAAGGTTGTATTGCATGAAGATGCCGGCTCTGATTTGTTCACCAAATATGGCATAGAGGATTCGGTATCGAAGATACTATCCCCAGTAGTATGCCTACCGTCCGGTGGATCGATAGTAATCAATACGACTGAGGCATTAACGGCGATAGATGTTAACTCCGGGAAGATGAGGAATGAGCGCGATATGGACGGGACAGCCCTGAGGACTAATCTTGAGGCGGTTGTGGAGGTTGCACGACAGATCAAGCTACGCGACATTGCCGGTATCATCGTCATAGATTTTATAGATGTGGACAGCAGTGAAGCTGCCACAAAGATCGAGAAGAAGATACGTGATGCCATGAAGGGCGATAGCGCTAATGTTCGTATCAGCAAGCTATCTCAGTTTGGCCTCATCGAGATGTCCAGACAACGTATGCGCATGAGTGTCGCTGAATCTAGTTTTGTGAAGTGTCCTCACTGCGATGGATGCGGAAGGATTCTATCTGGTGAGGCTGTAGCAATCGCCGTGATACGTAAGATCGAGAAAGAGTTGATCGTCAAGAAGGCGCAGAGAGTTGTTGCCGAGATGGCGAGCAATGTTGCTTGCTTCATACTCAATTACAAGAGGAAGTTACTTGCTGAATTAGAAACCACACATTCCACGTTCGTGGAGATCGCGCCAAACTCATCGCTCAAGGCTGCAGACTGCAACGTAACAGTCAGAGAGCCACGCATCAGTGAATTTCTAACGCAACCACATATCAAGCCAGCGAATGGAACTAAGCAGTACGATAACAGACGGCCTGCAGAATCCCAGGAAGCTAGAGTACCTGAATCGCAGAACAAGCGGGCGTGTGAACGAGTAACTAATGGAGATGGGAAGAAGAAAGTAACTCCAGTAAGTTCCAACAGCCATATCCCGCAAAAACAGGCAGGAAGTCCCAATGAGCCACAGAGGCCTGATGGAATAAAACGGACGGACGGACGGATTGGTGAAGCAAATGGCAAGACTATCCAAAAGCCTCGGGAGAATAATCACAGTGGAGAGAGCGGTATTCCAGAACGTGAATCGGTGACTGTACCGGAAAAAAGTATCGGAGCAGCACGGAAGTCACGCAACTCGTGGTTCCAGAAAATCTTCTCATCTAATCATCAGCGATAGGAGCTCCTTTCTGAATGGTGGGCGTGTTCCTCTTTCATTCAGCATAATGCCTGCTCTCATTTTTGTTATACCGAGATCATCAATATGGCATCTCAGGAATTTGATGACAGCGTGATCTGTAGTTTGCTATCATAGACGTCCAAAATTTGTCAGGAGCAGAGTTTTATGTGTCCAATCAAGGTCGCCAGAAGGGTGGTAGTGTTAGCAACG
>JAITIT010000027.1 GCA_031279295.1 Holosporales bacterium
TGGCAGATAGGTGTGGTAATGTGCCTCATGAACATATCATTTGTGATGGCGTATTCTTTCTCTGGGCTTTACCTGAAGCATATCCTCGGCGCTACTGCAATAAGCATAGGTGTGCTGGAAGAGCTAAATGTTTAAATGATGTTCTATAGACATAATCTATAGACACAGCATTATACAACGGCCTCTCTCCATCTCTGATTAGGACCACATGCTATCATTAGCTACATCCTTAGTGTGAAGATTAAGGCAGATTCCTCAGTTGAGCTATGCTATGAATTTGTGTAGAATGTGACACGTAGTAGTCGGCGGAGTAGCTCAGCTGGTTAGAGCAGCGGAATCATAATCCGCGTGTCGGGGGTTCAAGTCCCTCCTCCGCTACCACGATATTTTCCTGGGATCTGGTATGAAGATTAATTCAAATGATATTAAGGTAGGGAATGTTCTAGAACACAACTCCAGGCTGTGGGTTGTTACAAAGACGATGCACGTTCAGCCTGGCAAAGGTGGTGCGTTCATGCAGGTCGAGATGAAGGAGCTAAAGACTGGCACCAAGCTGAATGAGCGCTTCAGGGCGGCAGATACCGTAGAAAAAGTATTCCTCGATGAAGTGGCATTTCAGTTTCTGTACAGAGATGGAGATACCCTACACTTCATGAACCAAGGTACATTTGAGCAGGTGCAGCTACCATCGGATCTAGTTGGAAAGGGAGCTGCGTTCTTGTCTGATGGAATGACAGTCAACATCTGCATGTATGAGAACGAACCGATCAGCATATCATTGCCATCTACAGTCATACTGGAAGTTGTAGAGGCGGAGCCGGTTGTTAAAGGGCAAACTGCAACGTCTTCGTATAAACCAGCTACACTATCAAATGGAGTTAGAACCATGGTCCCACCCCACATAGAAATTGGAACGATGGTAGTCATAGATACAACCGACGCTACATATGTCGAGAGAGCGAAGTAGCTAGATGCACGATGGTGGACGCCTATTTATCATGACAAAGGCTGCCGAAAAGGCTGCAAGTCGACTTGTCAGAGATTTTGGGGAACTGGAGAAGTTGCAAGCATCGCGGAAGAGTCTAAGAAATTTTGTGACGTCCGCCGATAAGAATACCGAAGACAAGATAATGTATGAGCTGTCGAAGGCACGACCTGGATATTCCTTCCTGTGCGAGGAGTCTGGTGTTACCGAGAATGAGAATAAGTCATCAGTATGGATCGTAGACCCGATTGCCGGGACAGACAACTTCATGAGGGGAATCCCATTCTTCGCCATCAACATAGCACTCAGGGAGAATTGCAAGGTTGTAGCTGGAGTGACGTACGACCCGATGCGTAGAGAGTGCTTTAAAGCAGAGGTGGGGGCTGGAGCGTATCTCGGAAACCACTGTAGACTACGTGTATCCGGCAGGGAGAAGATATCAGAAGCGGTCGTGGCGGTATGGGCGAATTATAATGTTGACATATCGCTTGCAGAGCGTGGTACGATAATCAGGAGAACTGGATCGATTGCACTTGATATCGCGTATCTCGCCACCGGAAAATACGATGCTGTCGTTGTTACTGGAGCACGGGTGTGGGATATAGCAAGTGGTGAAATCCTCATTCGTGAATCCGGCGGATTCTGGGATGTGCGGCAAGTTGGAGACGACACATACGATGTCACTGCTGCATCATCCATGAAGCTGTTAAACGCCGTGAAAGAATGCTTATAGAGACCGATCGAGATAAGTACGTAAATTGGAAACTTTTTGAGAGAGCGCAACTGAGGATAATCTTACTGATATGATTGTCGATCGAGGGCATAGTGAAGGCAGCTGACGAAACAGGCGTGAGAGGTGAGCTTATAACATTTGAAGGGGGAGAAGGGAGTGGGAAAAGCACTCAGGCGAGACTCTTATATGACCGTTTAGTTGCAGCAGGGTTGGATGCAGTTTTTGTACACGAACCTGGTAGTACGCCCGTCGCAGAAGCAATAAGACCTGTCCTGCTGAAAGGAGGACCTGGTGGGATAAACCCTACTACAGAGGCCCTTTTGTTCCTAGCCGCAAGATCGGATCTGTGGTTTCGTACGATCATACCAGCATTGAATGCCGGCAAAATCGTTATTAGCGATAGGTCCCAGGATTCCACGGTAGTTTACCAAGGAATCTGTAATGAGGTTAACCTTACAGTGATAGATCTCATTTATCGATTATTCGCAGGTGATATAACTCCTAATAGAACTTATCTTCTCGACATAGATCCATCAGTTGGTATTGCTAGATCCTTATCTCGGATCGGCAATGATGAGACGAGGTTTGAGGAGAAAGGTCGGAGTTATCACGAGAAGGTTAGATCTGCATTTCTGGAACTAGCGCGAAAGAATCCAGAGAGATTCCTAGTATTAGATGGAACCCTTCCTATATCTGAGTTACACGACATGATCGTTTCAGATGTGAAATCGCTCGGCATTGGATAGCACAGAAGTTACCACAAGAGATCTCTAAAATATTTCAAATCACCCGAGGGCATGGTAACGTTTTTTTAGGCACGTAGGTGGTATGCATAGCATATCCCGTATCTCGGCGACGTTGCAGTGAAAGCTCCTTGGCTCCTTGTGGTAGTATGCTTTATCACTACATCGTGTGACCAGCTCGTAAGGACGAAGTACCTCTCATCAGATCTAGGCAGTGACTCAGTCTCTAAGTTTACGAAACCAGCGATGGATGAGGAAGATTATGTGACCCGTAGAAAGAGTGAACCGCAGGTTGTAATACCGGCGGAACTTAAGCAGGATGTGTCGCTCTCATTAAGCGAGAACGTACCTATAAAATCAGTGCTTTACGAAACAGCGAAAAAGCTGAATATCAGCTTTCAGATGGATCCCTCGATAAACTCGAGGGTTATCTTTCAGGCGAGGAGGCGTCCATTCATAGAGGTCCTCGATGCTGTCTGTGATATGACCAACCTGAGGTATACAATATCTGGATGCCTGGTAAGGGTCGAAAATGATACACCGTATTCACATTCGTACAGCGCGCAATTTTTGAATATATCACGTGATAGCGAAAACAAGGTTTCGATTACTACTGAGATCAGCTCTACACCTGGTGGTACGACGGATTCTAAAGGCACCACTCAGCAGGACAGCAATGTTTCGATCAAGGCTAAGAGTGACTTCTGGCAGGAGCTGGAAGATGGGCTTAAAGTTATCATCGGAGCTGATTCAAAGAATCAGACACGCTACGCCGTAAACAGGCAATCAGGCGTTATCACGGTATGCGCCAACTCAAAGATACACCGTCACGTACGAGAGTACATTGAGCAGATCAAATGCTCTACGATGAGTCAGGTACTGATAGAGGCGAAGATTATTGAGGTTACTCTGAAAAATGAGTACAGACGTGGAATCGACTGGGCTCTACTCGGTGGACGATTTAATCTGTCTGGCAAGCTCCTACAAAATTCAGGCGATGGGATTAATAACATCGGCGCACATGGTGATCCACTTAAGCTTAGCTTTAGTACCAATAAGGGCGACATAACCAACATGAATTCAATAGTGGGGGCACTAGAAGAATTCGGCTCCACACGGACCATCTCAAATCCCAGGATAACAGCAATGAATAATCAGGCAGCTGTGCTGAAGGTTGCACAGAACCATGTGTATTTCAAACTGAACTACGAAAAGAATTATGTGAATGATAACAACAATCGGCAGGAGGTCGCTGTGTCGAGTGATATCAAAACAGTGCCACTTGGACTCGTCATGTTTGTGCAACCATCAATCGATGTGGCAATGGGGACAATTACGCTGTTCCTACGTCCGACTATCACTAAACTCGCAAGTTCAGTGAATGATCCGGCTGTCAACATCGCAATGAAGAGCAGTGCGGCCGGAGATATAGCAGAAGCTGACAGGTCAAAGATTCCCGTGACAGAGGTGAGGGAAGTTGTTTCAGTCCTGAAACTAAATGATGGAGAAGTGGCGGTCTTGGGAGGCTTCATGGAGATCAGATCATCTAAAAGCAAATCCGGCATTCCTGGATACAGCGATATTCCCATTGCCGGAGAGCTGGTATCATCGCATGGGATGGGAGATCAAATTGTGGAACTGGTTGTACTCATCAAAGTACGTATTGCGAATTACCCACTACACCAGAGGGCTGCCGATATCAAACTCCAACGTTTCGTTCCAGATCCACGACCGTTCAACGCATAGCTTCATCACACAAAAAACATCACTGCACCAATGAGGATTCTGTAGATGGCCACTACTGCAAACCCATGAGCTTCCATATACCTGATGCATGGGTGAATCATTACGATACTTATGACAGATGTCAGGATTATCCCAGTTAATGCCTCATCCTGGAAGCACCGGAAATTGCCGCATTTGTAAGCCTCGAATAACTCCAACGTTAGTGAACCAGCTATGCTTGGAATAGCTAAGAGCAGTGCAAATTTAATTGAGTGCTTCCTATCAAGTGATAGCATCCTCGCAGCTGTGATGCATATCCCAAGGCGACTCACTCCTGGAAAGATAGACACCGATTGGAACACACCTATGATAAATGATTTGAGGAGTGGTATGCTCGCAACGTTCATCTTACTGAGACGAGGTTGTGTACACGATAGTTTGTCGATCACAGTCAGCAAAATTCCGCAGCATATACATGCGGTTCCCATGATCTTGGGAGAGCTGAATTCCTTCACAAAATCCCTAGCACAGAACCCTAAGATTACTACCGGGATGGTACCCAACATAAGTTGCGGGAGGCACGTATCGGCGATCCTTTTTTTGCGTGATACAAGTCCGCGGAACATGTCTGCTATATCGGCATGAAAGTATATGAGGAGAGATATGAGACTACCAACATGTAGTGCAATTTTGATGGCGAACGAAAACGAACTAATGCCAAAGACCGCGGAGAAGAAGTGGAGATTGACAGAGGAGCTTACTGGAATAACCTCTGAGATTCCCTGGACAATGCTTAGGAACAGTATGTTAAGATCCATAGGGTTGCTACTCGCTCTTGTCGGACAGCATCTCTATCTTCAGCTGCGCGTCCTTCAGTTTCTGCTCACAGAATTTTCTGAGCTCAGCACCTCGCTCAAAAGCCTTAACCGCATCCGCCAGTGGCATTTTCCCACACTCCAGAGCCTTCACGATTTCTTCCAACTCACCGATAGCCTGCTCAAATGTCAAATCGTCAGTCATGTCATTCAACTTTCAGGGCAACCGAATCTATGGTATTATAGCGCACGATAAGGGGATGGTGTTGCACTGTTTATACAATTTGAGGAACATGCTCAAGGACATAAAGAATCTGGCGATCATAGCACACGTTGATCACGGTAAGACGACTCTGATAGATGCTCTCTTTAAACACAGCGGGTTATTTCGGGATAACCAACAGATAGAGACGTGTGCTCTCGACTACAATGATCTCGAGAGGGAGCGCGGGATAACAATCCTCGCGAAGTGCACGAGCTTCAACTGGAACGGTACAAAGCTGAATATAGTGGACACACCGGGACATGCGGATTTTGGCGGAGAGGTAGAGCGCATCCTTAGCATGGTTGATGGAGTGCTGGTGCTGGTGGATGCGTCAGAGGGACCGATGCCTCAAACGAAGTTTGTTCTATCAAAGGCTCTCGCTCTCAATCTCAATCCTATCGTAGTTGTCAACAAGATTGATAAGTCCGATACAAGAGTGTCCGAAGTGCTGGATGAGGTCTTCGATCTGTTCATAGCGCTTGGTGCAAATGACTCCCAACTTGATTTCCCGATAGTGTATGCGTCTGGCCGCAATGGATGGGCTGTACGTAACCTCGAGAACGACGAGAGGAAGGATGTGGTTCCACTCCTTGATACAATCGTTGAGCATGTACCGAATGCCTCGATCATAGAAGGTGAGTCATTCAGAATGCTGGTAACGATGCTTGAGTACGATCAGTACCTCGGGAGAATTCTCACTGGAAAGATTCTAAGCGGTACCGCCGCGATTAACGATACAGTACACGTTCTGAGGAACGGAGTTGGCGGCGAGGTGGAGAGATCCAAATTAACCAAACTCCTGTCGTTCGAGGGGCTAAAGAGAGTCCCGGTAGAGTCCGCCGTGGCGGGAGACATCGTCGCTATCGCCGGCCTCGAGAAGGCAACAGTTGCAGACACGATAGCAGCCATCGATATCGCAGAGCCGATTTCATCCATCCCCATAGACCCGCCGACAATTTCGATAACCTTCTCCGTGAATGATTCGCCACTCGCCGGAAAGGAAGGTAATAGCCTCACCTCGAGGATTATAGGCGATAGGTTGTTCAAGGAAGCAGAGGGGAACGTATCAATCACTGTCAAGAGATCGGCACATGAGGAGTCGTATGAGGTAGCCGGCAGAGGTGAGCTGCAGCTTGGAATCCTGATAGAGACCATGAGGAGAGAAGGATTCGAATTGTCGATTGGACGTCCGAATGTTCTGTTTCGCAAGTGCCCTGAGACTGGTAACACCCTTGAACCAATCGAGGAGCTGTACGTCGACTTGGATGATGAGTTCACAGGTACTGTGATTGACAAGTTGATACAGAGAAAAGGAGAGATGGTCGACATGAGGCCATCTGGTGTTGGTAAGACAAGGATCAAGTTCCTGATTCCTACGAGGGGGCTCATAGGGTACTACGGGGATTTCCTAACCGATACGAGAGGCTCCGGGATTATGAACAGATCGTTCCATTCGTATGCGCCTCACAAGGGCCCAATAGAGGAAAGGACACGTGGGGCTCTCGTATCAACTGACAGCGGCAAAGCCATACCGTATGCTCTGTTCTTCCTGAAAGAGCGCGGCGCACTGTTCGTGAGCCCGGGCGATCCTGTCTATGAGGGAATGATCATCGGAGAACATAGCCGGGAGAATGAGCTAGATGTTAACCCAACGAAGGAGAAGCAGCTGTCAAATTGCAGGGCATCTGGAAAGGATGACAACATCAAGCTTCCACCGCCAAGACGGATGTCATTGGAGCAGGCAATCGCGTATATCAAGAATGATGAGATGGTAGAGGTTACACCAAAGTCGGTAAGGCTCAGAAAAAGGTATCTCGACCAAACGACACGGAAGAGAATGAGCAGGACAAAGGATACTGCAGCTACGCCAACATTATAGCTATGGCTGCAGGTGATATACTAAATCTGCCCTCGCTAGTAAGGAGGGGGGTTTCCTATTCAGTAACTCCTGTAGTGTACCTATTTTCCTCTGCATCTCTCCTACATAACATCCCCTCTCTACTACCTCATTTTCATCACCTATCTCTACCTCATCCATCATCACCACAGGTGATAACCTCTCCACCTCTCTATCATGTTCATGGTACTCACCCCCTCTTACTACCCCTGTTCCTATCATCACCATTGTTGA
>JAITIT010000020.1 GCA_031279295.1 Holosporales bacterium
CAATGAACATTTGGAAGAATTGGAGGAGGATAAAATGGCGTACGTCGGCGTGCTCGATGGGGCCAAAAACGCGGCTGTTGGCGAAATATTGGGGGCCACCAGCCAAAACATCACGCTCCTTAACAACCTCGTGAACGCCAGAAAACCAGAGCTGACCGGGCTCGTTGCGCAGTTTGAGGCCGTAAATGATGTGCCTGTATGATCGTCGATTTTGACGGAAGTTGCGAAGGAAGGTGCGCAGCGCCGGTTCATTCATCCGGGCTCGCTGCCGTTCATTTTCGGCATTTTGAGTCGTTACAACGACAGCAGTTACGGCGTCGGCAATTTCACAACAGAACTTGGTGCTTGGGCGTCTGGTGCTGCAAGCGCAGATGTGATTCTCCAACTGTTAACCGGTTGCCACGACTACACGACCGAGTATGCAGCGTTCTACCTGGAGCCCAGACTCTGCTTTTTGCAGGGTTCGTCAGGCAACTTCATCCAGAAAGAAATGCATTTGAGGTACGCCAGCAATGCCAGCATGTACCAAAATCCGTACGCCGCACTGGGATGCATGTTCGTCAAAAATGGGACTGCGGACAGCATCACTTCAGAGCTCAATTTCGGTGGGTCAAGTTACAGCGGCGCGTATGCCGGAGCCTCGATGTTTGTCGGCGTTCCAGATCACGAAGCTGGCTCGATAACCTGGACGAATTTGTACTCGCACACCGCATCGGCTGCTGGATTCTCGAGTGCCGCCAGCATCACAGTCCCAGCAAACACAACAGCCTGCATCTTGCTCTACACCTCGAGCTACCTCGTCTTCAACAACTCGTCCAGCTACTACTACCATGCCCAGCACATCAACTGGAGACTCGACAGCGTGCGATCCGGCTTCTTGGTGGACGGCCTCGAAATCGACCTGGAGCGGACACTGAAAGCTTGGCAATGCCCTGGATTCAGCACGACATTTGAACTTTTTGCGTAAGGAGCATTTATGAACAGATACATCAGATTTGAAAATGGAAAGCAGGCCGAGGTAACAACTTTGGCTGCGAAACCTACGGGTAGTGACTGGAAGAAGGCGCCGCAGAATTTCGATTTTGCGAAGCGCTACAGGCTGTCCAGTTCCGGATCAGTTGAGGAGATTCCAGCTGCCGAGTTGATGTCAACAAAACTTGACGCCGCAAAAGCCTTGGCTTTGCAGGAGTTGTCAAGGTTAGTTGACGTCGCTCGAGGCAAGTATGTTGGCGAATCAGCAGCCAAGCAGAAGTGCTACGAGCTGCAGGAAAAGAGCGCGAATGCGGTAGTTGACGGCCAGGGGCCGAGCCATGAATCACTACTTCTTCCCCTCGCAAACGTCCGGAATATCACGATTTTGGAGATGGCTGAGTTGATTTTGAAAAAGGCTGCGACGGCAAATCAGAAGATCATCCAGGCGGAAGCCATTGAAGATGAATATCAGGCGCTGATCGAAAACGCAGAGTCCGCCGAACATATTGACGGATTTCTAAACGCTGTGACTACCGCATTGGAGGACTTTTAATCATGCCAAACTTCTTGCACGTGGTAGCAATCCAGGAAATCGACGCCGGGACGAAGGTCATCAAGACAGCGAAGTCCTCGGTGATTGGCCTGATCGGAACTGCCCCAAATGCCACTAGCGCAGCCTTCCCACTTGATACTCCGGTACTTGTGACTGGCTCGAAAGTACCAGAAACTCTTGGAAATTCAGGCACTTTGCCGGGTACTATCAACTCAATTTTTACGCAAATTGGTGCTGTACTCGTGGTCGTTCGAGTTGAATCTGAGGAGACGTTGGTGGCTGGCTTAGACGTCTTTCTGGCCTCAGAAAGCACGATTCACGTTAAGCCGCAAATCCTGATAGCGCCGGAGTTTTCAGGGGATGAGGAGCTGTTGACTGCAATGATCCCGGTTGCCGAAAAGCTTCAGGCGATCATAGTAGCAGATGGTACAAAGAAGATAGTAGTAGGCAGAGTAAACAAAAAATATGAAGATGTAAAAATTGAGGCTTTTATCTATATCCCGGCTGCGGGGTTGCAAAATACGAATCCCGCACGTGTAGAGTTATATGGCAGAAATCCTAGAATCAACGAGACTATACCTCAGTCCCTCTCGACTTTCTACACAGTATCCCATTATGGTACTCCGGTAAAATCTCGTACCCGGGATGTACTTTCAGCTGTATTCCGCTCTGAACCCATTGACACTCCCTCGGTGTCCTATGCGTTTGCGATGTAACACCAGGTTCCGGTTCCGGAATATCAGTCTCCGTCACTCTGAATCCGTCGGGGTAATTGTTCTCTGTGTGCTTTATATCGTAATGCGTCTAGGCTCCCAAACTCGCCTTCCCTCTTGATAATGGCGCTACCATCGTGCTCGTACAAGTACGTATCCAGTTTGACTTTTCCACTGTAGTATGTGTAACTGTGTATCTTCCACGAGGTGGTACTTCATCTAACCTGGCATCAATGGCTACATATGGCTCTTCTAGAGCCAGTCCTCAAATCCATGATAGCATATAATTCTCACACACAGAACCTTCATCAATGCAGTACTATGGATCTTGCATGCCAGGTGCTTCCTTGGAGAAATTTACCACCAGACTGTAGTAGGAGTAATGAGAAGCAATCAGGAGATGAGTGTATCAAAAGGAGGGGATCAATTCTGTTGGCTGATGATGCGGGAAAAGTTAGGTTAACGACTAGCTCTAGTACAGTCCCAACCTCATAAACAAACAAACAATTTATATCATAACTTACTTTTTGTGGCAACAGACTCTAGATGTAAAGGTTCATGTATGGCGATGTGACGTTGCAAAAAAGTCACACATCATATCGGGCGAGTGAAGTTTGTGTAATCCAAATATTTTAGCCCACTAAATTTTCGTGTACACTTGCAGATGAATGTGAATGTATATGCATCGATGATGCCGAAGGAAAACCTGGTAGAATTTAGTGGGTCAGTGACAGAGATCCTGCCGAATGCAATGTTTAGAGTTGAGCTTGAGAACGGGCATAAGATCCTCGCCCACACATCTGGTAAAATGCGTAAGAACAGAATAAGGGTGCTTGTTGGGGACAAGGTTACAATCGAGATGACGCCTTACGATCTGTCGAAGGGGAGAATTATTTTCAGAGAGAAGTAATGTGCTTTAGGCTCGTGGCGGATTATGAACCCGCCGGTGATCAGGGGAGAGCTATTTCATTTTTGACAGATGGGATTAGGGATGGAGTTAGAGATCAGGTACTCGTTGGAGTAACCGGCTCTGGCAAGACGTTTACGATTGCGAACGTAATTAACAAGCTCGGATGTCCCACCTTAATCATGACTCACAACAAGACTCTCGCATCCCAAATCTATACAGAGATGAAATCATTCTTCCCGGACAATGCCGTGGAGTACTTTGTCTCGTACTATGACTACTACCAGCCGGAGGCGTACGTTGCTCACTCAGACACATATATCGAGAAGGTTTCGGCTATCAACGAAGACATTGACCGCATGCGTCATTCTGCAACACGGTCACTATTGGAGCGACAAGATGTGATCATAGTGGCCAGCGTTTCATGCATATACGGCATCGGTCCTATCGAAAGTTATGCTGAGGGTGTATTGTCAGTACATGTCGGGCAGAGAGTGTCTCCGCAAAAATTATGTAGGCGTCTCGTAGATCTCCAGTATCAGAGAAATGATGTAGACTTCAAGCGAGGAACGTTCAGAGTTGCGGGAGACGTTATAGAGATATTCCCGGCACACAAAGCCGATAGCTTTTGGAAACTTTGTTTTTTCGGAAACGATATTGAGGAGATCGAGGAGTTGGAATATCCCTCACGTCACAAGCTTAGGTCGTTAAACGAGATAAGAATATTTTCAAATAGCCACTACGTTGTATCTACCGACCTCATAAACAGAGCTATCGAGCAGATCCAGATCGATTTGCAAAGCAGATTAAGCGAGTTGGAGATGCTTGGAAAATTACTCGAAAGACAGAGGCTAGAACAGAGAGTATTGTACGACATAGAGGTCATGCGATCGACCGGCACGTGCTCTGGAATAGAGAACTACTCAAGGTACCTTACAGGGAGACAACCAGGCGATCCACCACCAACTTTGCTTGAGTATATGCCCGAAAATTCGCTGCTGGTAGTGGACGAGAGTCACGTGAGTGTTTCGCAGGTGAGGGGGATGTACCTTGGTGATAGATCCAGGAAACAGAACTTGTCAGAACATGGATTCAGGCTACCATCATGCATGGACAACAGGCCACTTAAGTTTGAGGAATGGAATCAACTTAGGGCACAGACGATCTTCATGTCTGCAACACCAGGAGAGTTTGAGATGACGGCAGCTGGCGATGATCATGTTGTGGAACAGCTCGTAAGACCAACCGGAATACTTGATCCAATCTGTGTGGTCAAGCCATGTGACAATCAGATTGATGATTTGATGACGGAGATACATTCCATAACGCAAAAGGGATTCCGTACTCTCGTTACGACTTTGACGAAGCGGATGGCAGAGCACCTAACAGAATATCTATCGGAAAACGGAGTTAGAGTTACGTATATGCACTCCGACACAGATACCCTAGACCGTGTCGAGATAATACGCGCAATCAAGGCAGGAGAGTTTGATGTGCTGGTGGGGATCAACCTGTTACGTGAAGGCCTGGACATTCCGGAGTGTGCACTCGTGGCAATCTTGGATGCTGATAAGGAGGGATACCTCAGATCGAAAACAGCTCTCGTGCAGACAATAGGTAGAGCGGCACGAAATGTGAACGGGCGAGTAGTACTATACGCCGACAAGATCACGAGGTCGATGAGGAAAGCGATCGATGAAACAGAGAGGAGACGGCAGATTCAGGAATCATATAACATTAAGCACAACATACGTCCGAGGTCGATTGTAAAGCGTGTGGCAAACAATGGAGGACATGGCAGCACAGAGATCAGTATTGGAGATGCGAAGCATGCCTCCTACGCCGATGTTAGTAAACAAATCGCTGTTCTCGAAAAGGAAATGCTTACCGCCTCCAATGAATTGATGTTCGAAGAAGCGGCGAGATACAGGGATGAAATAAAGAGGCTGATGAATCTGAGGAACGTCCGACTCAATGTGGAATAGGCGAGACGAGAAAAGAGCCTTCACTAAGCGAGCATTCATCTTCAGCGGCTTTAAGCTATTGCTATGCTTGATCGTGTTAATGAGGTTGGGATACCTTCAAATCTTTAGGGCCAGTCACTATCAACGCCTCTCAGACAGGAACCGCATCATCGAGAAGCAGGTGTTACCGATGCGGGGGAACATACTCGACGCTTTTGGTAGGGTACTCGCAAAGAACGTGTTCTCGTACTCAGCAGTTATGGATTTATCAGAGATACCGCCACGAGAGATGAGCTCTGTCATTGCAACACTCAGATCATCGGTAAAGTTGGATGATAAGGTTGTTGCTCTGCTCGATAACATACCAGAAAGAATCAACAAGAAGAACAGATACGTCTTGTTGCAGGAGAATATGGACTGGGCAACATTGTCGAAGTATTACATCATGTCCTCCAGGTTACCTGGGATCATAATCGAGAAAACACATGTCAGGAGGTATGTGTACCCAAAGGAATTTTCTCATGTCATAGGATACACAGGAACCCCGTCTAGAGAAGATTTCGATGCCTCCGGATTGAATCCAGCGTTGCTGCTACCGATGGCTAAGATCGGCAAGATTGGTATTGAGAAAACCTACGATACTCAGCTCTTCGGCAAGGCCGGTATCCAGAGGATTGAAGTGAATTCTAGGCGTCAGTTTGTGAGAAAGATGAATGATATGGCAGCAGAGGATGGACGAGATGTGAGGCTGACAATAGACCTCGATCTACAGCTCGAAGCATACAGGTTACTCTCCCAGCATCAGAGTGGGGTATGCATTGTGATGGATGTCAAGACTGGAGCCATCCTAGCGTTTGTATCATATCCCGGATACGATACAAACATCTTCACAAGGAAGGTTAGCCATCAGGAACTGAACGAGCTCTACATAGATCCATATAACCCGATGCTCAACAAGGCGATATGCGGACAGTATGCTCCTGGATCAGTATTTAAGATTGTAACAGCTCTCGCGGCATTGAAGCACAACGTTGTAAATAAGAGCACAACGTTTAGATGTGGTGACTCCTATGAACTGGGTCGAGCCAAATTCCATTGCTGGAAATCAAAACACGGGGGACATGGTTATGTAACTCTACGTTCATCACTCGAGCAGTCATGCGACATTTTCTACTACAACGTCGCACGCAGGTTAAGCCCAGAAGCTATTGCGGAAGTAGCATATGATCTTGGGCTTGGGAGCCCAACCAAAATCGATATTCCTGGAGAAAGGTCCGGTGTCATTCCTACAAAGGCATGGAAGAAAACTAAACAGAAGAAGTCTTGGACAACAGGTGACACGTTTAATATGTCTATTGGACAGGGATACGTACTGGCCACTCCGCTGCAGTTGATTAGGATGCTAGCTGTGTTGGTAAACGGTCAGCACAGAGTGATTCCGTTTTTAGTACAGCGCAGTGAATTAGATGTTAGAGAAGCTGGGGTTATTCAATATAGCAATGAGCACGTTGACGCAGTGCTGGAAGGTCTGCGTGATGTCGTAAATTCTCCGTATGGAACAGCATACAATTACATAGATAACTATGGGGAAATTGAGATTGCTGGAAAGACCGGATCATCACAAGTATGTAGGATAACCACAGCCCAAAGATTGGCTGGAGACACGAAGTCTTCCGACTATTGGAAGAAGGAGCACGCAATGTTCGTTGCATATGCTCCTGTAAGTAATCCAAAGATCGCGATGATCGTATTGATCGAACATGGCGGAAGTGGAGCTGCAGCCGCAGCTCCGGTGGTAAATGATCTGATATCAGCCGCCTGGAAGTATATCGAATCACCCACTAGTACAGGGTCGTGAATAGAGCTGTCAGAGGGAAAAACACCATCACTTTAGCATCAAAATTCAAAAAAATATCAACGATGCACAAATAACGACAGTAACAACAATTTGTAGGAACACAGCATATAATAATTTCCTTAATGGGTATCACAAATGCTGAGAAAGCACAGTGTTACCAAATTTTTTGAGTGTGTTCAAAAATTGAGCAAATACGATGAACGTGGTACATGATGCTGCCACAGAGGGTGGTGTTTTTTTTTATCCACAGAGTTATCCACATCTTTGGTGGATAACGCTACAGCGGCAAATTTTCGTTGCCAACGCTCTGGTTGTTACTTCCGTGCTGGGTACGGTGACTCGATGGAAGTCGCGTTCATTGCCGGTGGTTGCTTGTCTTCTCCCCTGCTTTCCGCCGGCTACTGCTGCTTCACGCTATCGCCTCCGCTTGCAGCTTAATCTGGTTCAGCTGATTCCTCGCCTGTATAATCATTTGTTGTATCTGATTCGGGGGTTGTGCTGCGGCTGCGGCTGTGGTTGTGTTTCTCGCCCCTGCTTTTTGTACGGGCGTTTTTGGTGTGTGGGCGGCCTCAAGGATGTCGAGCTGTTGCATCGCTAGCAGGTGTTGCTCTTCGATGAGTTTGACTGGGGCCATGACTGTCAGCTTGTTTTTCACCGTGCCAACTAGCATGGCGTTTTGTGCCCGGCACAACTGCACTAGCTCCTTGGTCTGAGGAGGAGGGGGTGTAGCTGTTTGCTGGTTGGTGTTTCTGCCCCTCGTGTTTTGGGTTGTTTGGGTTGTTTGTGTTGTTGCGGGCGTTTTCGTTGCCTGCTCAAGCTCCTCGGCTGTACTTAGCAGCTTTGCTGTTAGCTTCATGAGTTCTCTGTGTTCGTTGGATAGTGCTTGGCTGATAGTAGCGACCGTGTAGGGAATTCGCGCGGCGTGCTGAGATTGGAGCTTCTTGATGCGGTCTGCTACTTGTTCCTCAGGGGTCTTTGTCCCACTATCTAGGAGGATTATGGCTGCCCGCCCGTATGCTATCCAGGCGATTGTCTTTAGTAGCTCGAGTGTCTGCTTGCCTGTGAACACGTTCGCAGCATCTATTATTCTGTCGTCTAATTTGTCGCCGGTGCGTTCCTTGGCCCCGCCACCTCCCGGATCCTTCTTGGTGCTGACGGGTTTTCGTTTGGTCGTTTCTGCGTCTTCAGCTTCGCTTCCCGGGCGCTCCTTCGTTTTCTCGCCGCTCCGCTCTCTAGTAGTCCCGGGAGCGTCTATTATGCTCGCTGCGACGAGTAAGATGGCTATGCTGCTACTGGCTATTTTGTGTTTCATAATCGTACACAGAGTCCGTATCCAATACATTATGACTCTATGCGAAATTTATTAATAATCCGTTAACTCAGCCGTAAAATTTTAACTCATCAAGCTCTTTAATAGGCGGTGTGCTTCAGTGTTTCCTGCTTTCAGATCGTCCATTATCTCGAGCAGGCTCTTGTTCTTCCACGAAACAACAAGGTTCAGAATGTATGGACTTGGGCTATGTTTCTCGATGATGGCTAGCCTCTTCGCAATTGCATCGATTTTGTCGTATATGGTGTCCCTGGAATCCAGAACAACCTGATCTGGAATTCCCTCAACTGGCTGTGACACTATCTCCAAAGCTTCGTCAGTCTTATTTCCTCGCTTCCTGCCGCTGGCTACCATATTCTCAATCTTCCTCATGGTCTCCAGTAGCCCGCTGAATGCGCTACATGTACTGCTGCCAGACACAGTTGCAACGACATCCTTGAATTCCGTGACAACGCAATTAACCCTAGAAATAGAGCTACCCAACTCCTTGATCTCCGCATCATCCATATTGTTAATGATACTACTAATCTCCTCTATCGTCTTCACTCCATCCTTCTGAGCCCTCTCGAGGACTCGTGATGCCGAAAGTCCTGCCTTTGCAACAGAGTTGTGTAACTCAATCGCACGGTCGTATTGGCAGATATCAATTTTGTTCCCTCCGACAGAGGTGAACGGAATGAATTTTGATAGCCTAGCGACGGTGTCATAGATCCACTCAAGGATCCGGAATTTCTGCTCTTCGTCAGATTCCATATCCTCGGTCTTGGGGTAGCCTGCTTCCCAAAACATCTTCACGAACCCAGTCAGGATCTCGATGCCATTTACAACGCCTTCAATCTCATCTAGTACCACAAGGGCTTCCATTAGCCACCCTAAGATCTGAAGATCTTTGGACTTCTCTACTAGGGCCGTGTAGGTTAGTTTCTCGACTAGCGGCCAATCGGCCTTCTTAAGCTCTCTCTCCCAGACACCACGCGATATTGTGTGGTCCTCCTCGAACATTGCATCTCTGATATCATCGTAAACTTTTGTAAGCGAGACGTCGTACCCGACCCCGTTTGGAGATCCGGCTATCTCAGAAAATATGTTGTCTCTGTTAAACGATACTCTGCCCATACCACACTCCTTTGAACACTATCCGCGGCTGCACTGTTAGATAAGCACGATCTCCGAGAACCTCTACGAATGACATACCACCATCGTGTATCACCCCTATTCTGTCTTTTAGCCTAAGGTAATACACAGAGGCAACTGCCCCGCTGCCACATGCATTAGTCCACCCAACACCACGTTCAAACGTCTTCATCCTAATCTTGGTGTTGCTCACTACATCGACGAAGTGAATATTGCACTCACTATGGCTCATGGATATTGAGCTAACATCAGCGACTTCACTCATCCCCCTGATAACATGTTTATTTCCTGTTGAAACTATCCCGCTGTCCAGCAGCGTGGGGAGCGGGAATTCCACCGCAACATCAGGCCCGCAGACCTTGACGCTATATTCAGCGTCGCATACATCCACCGTAATGTCAATATCTTTATGCCCATTGAAGACGGCTACGCACGCTGCTACAGCGCAGACTCCATTGCCACACATCTTTGCCGATGTACAATCACTATTGAAGATTGTAACACTGTAGTGCCCATTGGGGATTGCAAATGTACCAATAGGCTGCACGCACAGAATCTGATCACATCCCACACCATACCGCCGATCCGCGATCATTCTCACCATCGCCTCATCCAACATCTCAGGTGTCTGAAATACTATGACAAAGTCATTTCCGTTTACGTAGGCCTTGACGAATTCTATCTCTCCTGCTACCATGTAGAGATCCTAGTAGTTATAGAGCAGATACAGAAGGTTATGTTTGGCAACGGCATCTCTTGCGGCTTCTCAAGCCTCTGACAACTCTGTCAAACACGATGGCCATCGCACCATTACCTGCTACATTACATGTAGTGATGAGTGAGTCAAACAGAATGTACAGCGCAGTAACTAGGGCAAGCATCTCAGATGACATACCGAGGTATTTCTGCATAACGGGGATCATGACTAAGACCCCCCCTCCAGGCACGGCTGCAACTGCAAACTTAGCAAGTACAAAGTGGATGGCAAATGGGATGTAATCAGAGAAACCTGGACATGGCATTCCGAACGACATCATTACTGCCATCGCTACCAACGGTAGGAAGAAGCAATCCCCTACAAGGTGGATACTGGCTGTAGCTGGAATGATGATTCCGGCGTTACAGCTCTCATCCAAATTCTTCTCAGCTGCCTGAATTGACAACGGCATTGCGGCCGTACTAGACATGGAGCCAAAGGCTGTTACCAAGGCAGGCAGTACGTTCTTGATGTACTCTAAACACTTGCCAACTCTGAAGGCAGACAGTACCATGTACTGTAGCAGTACGTATCCATATGCCGAGATGACGAAGATAATTAGGATCGGTAGGTACTGCTGACAGATCTTTGCGAGCATCCCATCGTGCTGAAGCTTCACTGCTGTGCCTATGATAAAGACTGGTATCAACGGAATCAGTACCTTAAAGAACCACTTAGTGAAAATATTGAAAACGGACGAGAGCTTTTCCGCCAGATTGCCTTTGAGCAAAATCAACAAAATCCCGAGTAATGCCCCACACATCATAGCAACATCATTCGACACCAAAGTTCCTATGTTCGTTGTAAACATTGGAAGTAGTTCTTGTTTGCCACCGAGATCAGCCATCGCCGCATTGATGCTTGCGCTAGGAATGCTAATCGACAACAAGTACGATAGCATCGTGTTCGTGAAGTTGGACGTGCAGACAAGCACCACGACCACAAGCACATACCCTAGCGCCTTCACACCAAGCCTCACGATGGAATTAAAGATGAGGGCGAAAACAACAAATGGTAACGAAAATACTAACAGCTCCTTGATGGTAAGGCTCACGGAGTACATGAACGACTTCACCTCGCATGAGACCAGCCCACCAAAGAGTAGAGAAAAGACCAGAGATGCCAAGAACACAAACGACATCCCAAACCGCTTGAAGTAATTTACATTGCTCACAAGCAATCTATCTCTTAGAGAATTGGAATCTTCTGCGGGCCTTCCTGTGCCCGTACTTCTTCCTCTCTACGATTCTCGAGTCCCTAGTTAGAAAACCTACTTGCTTCAGTAATTTATGGAGGTCAGGCTCGAATGCATCGAGTGCCTTACTTATACCGTGCCTCACTGCTCCAGCCTGTCCTGACAGCCCGCCTCCACTTACTGTGCAATACACATCATACTGCCCATCCCTGGAAGTAGCTGTAAACGGCTGCTGTATGACCATACTGAGGACAGCTCTCTTGAAGTAGTCTTCCTGCGGCGTATCGTTCACCAAGACCCGTCCAGCTCCGGGCTTGATCCATACCCGTGCGATAGAATTCTTTCTCTTACCTGTTGCATAGGATCTCCCATACGCATCTAGTCTCTGCTCTCTGGGAGGGACTTCGTCTACAGTACTACTAGCATTCACATTCTCAATCATGACTCAACTCTCCTACCATTTTTCCTGTTAATATTCACGATATCCAGTACCTCTGGTTGCTGGGCAACATGCGGATGTTCAGGCCCCTTATACACTTTAAGTTTCGATAGAATCTGTCTGGCCAATGGACCCTTTGACATCATCCGACGAACCGCATTGCGCACAGCTCTGTCAGAACGTGGCTCATCAAGCAATTGTCGCATCGTGCGATTTTTGATTCCCCCTGGATATCCTGAGTGCCAGTAGAACTTTTTATCATCGAGTTTCTTCCCGGTGAAGACAACCTTGTCCGCATTTACAACAACCACGTGATCTCCGCAATCTGCATTAGGCGTAAAGCATGGTTTGTTCTTTCCGCGTAGGATGTTAGCGATGATAACTGCCATCCGCCCAAGTACCATCCCATCGGCGTCTATGAGGATCCACTTCCTCTGTATATCAGAGGACCTTACAAACGGCGTACACATACGGTACCGTAAATTCGAAAGTTACATGATATGCTATCATGGTAGCATTGGGGTGTCAATGCGATTAAGCTTCATGCGTGCCGGCGAAATGTGAGCATGATACTATCTTCTTTGTCATGCCTTGGACGAAGGCGATCAGTATTGACCTATCTTCTTCATGGAGCACACGGGCTCCAATCGAGCAGCTACTTGGTGTACTGGGCTGAGTAGCATACCATGCGGCGACGCCACCTTAGTCTTTCACTTTGTTCATGCGTGTATCACATGTTGTGCCTCTCAATTCTGAGAATGATATTATGCAATCACCAACTTGCGCCAATGACTTTGTTTAAAATTGATCCTTTGTTAGAGAATATTCTCCTACATTTCCGTTGAACTATCGCAGCCTACGAGTTCCGCTTTGTTATGTTTATCCACAACATAGATGTGTGTAGCAAATGAGTTAATGAATGACCTATTGTGACTGACGGTAAGAACAGTACCATCATAAAAAGCAAGTGCTTCAGATAGGGCTTCTGTGCTTGACATATCAAGATGGTTCGTTGGTTCGTCTAGTATGAGGAAGTTGCTCTTGCGTGCTAAGAGTGCGGCCATAGCTACCTTGCTCTTCTCCCCACCGGACATCACTCCAACCAATTTCTTGGAGTTATCCTTAGTAATTAGCAGGCATCCCAGTATCATCATGCCCTGCTGATGTGTTACTCCTGGGGCCAGTCTCATCACATTATCGAGGGCATTCATTTTGGGATCTAGGATGGTAAGTTGCTCCTGCTCATAGTATCCCATGTTGACGTTGGTCCCTATCGTAAATTCACCACTGATAAACGGGATTTCCCCAACTATGCTTTTGAGTAGAGTCGACTTACCTATTCCATTGGTCCCGATTACAGCGATCTTATCACCTCTGATTATCCTCAGGTCTAGATGCTGTAGGAGGACCTCACTGCTCTGGTAGCCTATTGCACAGTCGTTGAGTTCCGCTACAACCTTCCCACTCTGCGTCTCAACAGACATCCTAAACTTGACCTTCTTGCTATCATCATCAACCACTAACCTATCCTCCAGCTGCTTCAGTTTTTCGATCATCCTGATCTTGCTCTGTGCTTGCTTTGCCTTGCTAGCTTTCGCTCTAAACCTGTCGACGAATGACTGTAGCTGATTCTGCTTTTTCTTCAGAGATTCCTTCTCTTTGATAATGGACCTTGTGGCCTCCTCCTTCTGTTCCAGGAAAGACTCGAAGTCTCCGTGGTATACATTCAAGTTTGCATTTGACAGATGCATCACCATGTCGGCAAGATTGTTAATGAAGTCCCTATCGTGTGACACGAATAGAAGTGTTCCCTTGAATGATTTCAGGTACTGCTCCAGCCACGTAATACTCGGCAGATCGAGGTGATTCGTCGGTTCATCCAGCACTATGAAATTTGGGTTGTTAATCAGCATCTTTGCAAGCTCAAGCCGCATCCTCCAACCCCCGGATAGGTTCCCCGGATCGTCATTGAACTGTGAGTTTTCAAAACCAAGCCCAGCGAGAATTCCTTTAGCATCAGCCTCCAGAGAATACAGTCCTTTGTCGCTACACTCCTGCTCTACCATCTCGTATGTATCATAGTCATCAGCTATGTTAAGGAGCGCCTCGTTCAATTTGTCCTGTAGCTCACATAGCTGGACGTTACCAGATATGCATTCATTGAGAATTGTATCTTTTGGACATTCACATGGACTCTGAGGAAGGTACCCTACCGTGCAGTCCCTTGGTATGATGATGTCTCCATCGTCGTGCTCTTCGAAGCCACATAGTATGTTCAGGAGCGTAGTCTTACCGGCACCGTTCGCCCCAATAACTGCTATCTTTTTGTCCTTTGGGAATTGGAATGAGAAGTTGTCTATAATCAACCTGCTACCAAATTTCTTGGTGAGGTTCCGAATGATAATCATATGTCAGATACCGAGGGGTTTTTTGCTACCAGTGTGTATGAGCTATTGTAGCATGAAGCCGTAACGCAAAATTTTCTTTATTTTGATGGTAAGCTTTATGAAGACAAAATTGGTAACGTTGATTATGTGGTGTGTGTAACGTATCTGCTACTACTCCGAAGACACAGCCATTTGAAAGGCTGTGTCTGAACGTTAATGCAACTCGAGAGCAGTTGTTAGCATGATTACTCAAAGAGGTGAATGTGATCCTGGATCTTCCTGGGGATGCCGCTGTAACTGGAGCTGCGCAGGCAAATGGTGATTTGCATTGGCAGTAACTGGAATTCACAGAGGATCAGGAGACAAGAACGTACGTAGAATGCTACGTAGTGGAAAGTTCGATACTAGAAGCATGGATGTTGCAATCAGTGGACATAGAGCCGGACAAGAACGAAAAAGAGAAAAGAAGCCGCTAAGCCCGAAGGCAAAGAAGAAGCATTAGATTTGAGTTATCTAGAGCGTTATCAATACAGAGGGAGGGAAGAGGATCCCCCCTTCCTCTGAAGTTAGATGAAGGAAATGTGTCACTAGCCCGTTTATGAATCGCGTGTTCCATTAGCGTTAGCCGCGATTATGCGTCTCATGGTGCGTGCTGCTTGTGCTTCTGCTTTTTGAAGAATTGTCTCGGGCGTACATCTTCTAATACCCCGTAGTCCGCCCCCTCTTGCGACATCGAGCATCAGTATTCCTTGCTCTAACAACTCCCTTCTCAGTCTATCGAAAGCCGTCAGTAGTCCTCTAGAATCCACCATTACTACCCGCCGTTCCAAGCCGTTATCCGTCGTCCACACACAAAGTAAGATACATCTGTCTCCCCGATCGCTCAGTACTAGGTCAGCGTTTACCACGTTGGTTGTTTGTTTCTCGCAGCTGCAGTTCATTCTAACATTGTAGCCTGCGGCCTCTCTAATGTTGGCTCCAAGTGTGCACCATGCATTATGCTTTACCTCCACTTCTATCTTGCCACGTGAGGTGTTTAATGTGCCATATGCTCGGCCTCCATTGGGGTACTGTCTCGTGGGGACCTGTCTCGTTACGCCCGGTATTTGCGTGCTACCAAATGTATGTTCTTCAGATGGGGTTATTATTATTGCCGACTCCCGAAAACGACAATAGACGTCTACTCCTCGGATGAGCTGACTCGGGATGAGCTGACTCGGGAGGAGCTGACCCTGTGGGAGCGGGCCAGGGAAGGGCTGACTCAGGATGAGCCCATCCGGGGAGAGCCGACTCAGGAAGAGCTGACCCGGTGGGCCCGGGAAGGGCTGACTCAGGAAGAGCTGACCCTGTGAGCCCGGGAAGGGCTGACTCAGGGGGATCAGGAATATAGGAATGCTCAATCCTTGTCCACCCCATAGGATCATTCTTCTAGCTAACG
>JAITIT010000041.1 GCA_031279295.1 Holosporales bacterium
GTACACTATCCACTGTGTGTGTAGTGTACATCACAATTGCTTCGGTCTGTGAGCTTTTAAGAAAGCTCTCCCGTACTCGATACGACTGCTTCGACCAGCTCCACTATCTTGGCTCTGACCTTCTCGCTCTCCACGGATCTTAGGATGCTCAGCAATCTGGCCTCGGCATTACTGTTACCAACAGCATCACCGTTATTTTCACTTAGTAGTAGCCCGCCGAAAAAGTAGCTAGGGTTGGTACGTAGGTATGAGCAGATTTTCAGGAACATTTGTACTGAGAGCTTAGAACGTCCGCTTTCGTATTTCTGGATTTGCTGGAAGGTGCACCCTACGGCTTCTGCAAGCTGCTTCTGTGTTACTTTAAGCCCCCTTCGTTTTTCTCTCACGAGGTACCCGATGTTGCATTCTCCAGGTGTGATATATTTACCCATGCGTCCCAAACGTACCTTACCCTAATTATAGTTTAGGACAGCTGAATGCATTTTGCAAGTAATGCCCATCAATACAGATGATATCCCTCATTTTTACAAAGTATAATTGACTAGTGATTGAAGCATGATTGCTTGAGATTGAATAGACTTGTTGTATGGGTGTTTCTCATGAGTGCATTATTTTACTGTATACAGTATCCTCCCCCAATATTGGAATCATCATACTACTCCCGTGATATTCTTCCCATTTAAGCTTTCGCAAATGATAGTTAGGTGCGTAATCTACACGAGAAAATCATCTGAAGAAGACTCAGAGCAGCAGTTCAACTGCCTGGATAATCAGTGTCTTAAGACAAGTCAACGAGGGCTGGGAGATCGTTGAAAAACGTTACGACGACGGTAGCTGTAGAGAGAGATCTATTAGCACTCTTAGGTGATAAGGAAGTGTTTCCATGTGTTGAGGAAATGATGTGGATGGTGATTGCTTAGAGTCTACTAGCTATCTGCACAGCATTCAGTGCTGCTCCTTTTCTGAGGTTGTCACTTACGCACCAGAAATTAAGGACATTCTTGATATTAGGGTGTGTCCTTATCCTACTCACTAACACATTATTCCCACCAGCTACATCGATTGGAGTTGCGTACGTGTACGTCGCGTTATCGTCCATTACTCTCACTCCTGGAAACTCATCAATAACAGCTATAGCCTTTCCCAAATCAATATCATCGGTGAATCTAGCGAAGACCGAGACGGCGTGCCCTGTTATAACTGGGACCCTAACGCATGTTGCTGCTATATTGATATTACTAATACCAAGAATCTTCCGGGTTTCATTCATCATCTTCAATTCTTCCTTGGTGTACCCGTATTCTGAGAAATCATCAATCTGTGGAATTACATTGAAGGCTATCTGCATCTTGAAATGCTTTGGCCTCGCAGTCTCCCCATCAAGTACCATACGTGTCTGCTCCAGCAATTCGCTAACAGCACAATATCCTGCCCCAGATGTTGCCTGGTATGTTGACATTACGAGCTCATTAAGTCCGAACATATCATGGAGTGGTTTCAGTACCATAACTACTTGAATAGTTGAGCAGTTAGGATTAGCAATAATTCGTTTGCCGTTGTACCTCTCTATATCTTCCATATTAACCTCTGGTACGATGAGGGGAATGTCGTCGTGTTCCCTGAAGTACGAAGAGTTATCAATTACGGTACAGCCCGCCTCTGCCGCTGTATGTGCATACCTAGCCGATACATCTTTACCAGCCGAAAACAGAGCGATGTCGAACTCACGGAAATTAACGTCGGCTAGAGCTGACACTACGAACCGTGCCCAGCCGTACTCAATGATCTGCCCAGCCGACTTCGTGGATGCTACCGGAGTTATGTTTAATGGAGAAACACCACGTTCAATTAGAACAGTTAGTATCTCACGCCCCACCATCCCCGTGGCACCCACCACTACGTATTTCTTATTGTACATGACTTTCCCTATGTATCCTGAATGTATCATTTGGAAGATATCATACACAACTTCCACGCACTCATCATCTCCAGAAAGATTTTTCGTGCCCCACAAGTATAAAGCAACAAATGTTTTGACATATCAGAAACCATGGTAGAGCTAACTATGGCATAGTAGATAGAAAAAGATGTTGAAAATGATCGCTGAGATCGGGGAAGACAGATTGTTCAAACAATTGATTGCAAGGTTGAGCATGAGCGTCTGCAAGAGACGTCGGACCCAGCTCAGGCCGTTGATACTGCTCTTGCAGAGCTTTCGATAAGAAAGATTGCAGAAACCGGGAATGCTATTGGAATAGTAGATAACAAAGTTTCGGCTAAATAAAGGCGACCAGGTAGCTAAAAACGCTAGCTTCGAGTTAGAAGAACTAAGGTTAACAGCCTCGATTACGTTGGCCACATGTCGCATAGATTACCCTTCTGATATAATCTGGGAAGGATAAAAATGGGATAATTCATTGCATTCTCTTCTCCTCATCGCCACAGGAATATAGCATGATACATCTTTGTCTATCGATTCCAGGCTCGTATCTACGGAGAACAAACCTTAACTGGTTCTTCGGCTTCAACCATGATATCAGTCTCTTTTTTAGAGTACCATTTGTCAATGCCTGGCGTTAGCATAATTTCATCGTCTTGTTGGATTACTTCCAGAATAGATGTAGAAACAGGACTTACTTCGGAAAGCGTTTGTTGCTGAGCTCCTAGTAAGGGAGGCATATCAATTTGGGCGTGGAGCGATTTTCTAATCTGTCTTGCTATCGGGAGATTTCCTGTGTTATGCCCTGGCCTAGTGTGTGTGGTTACTAGCTTTGCTGCATACATGTCCCGTGGCTTTTGTGAGTTCCACCCAGTCACAACTACCACCACGCGTCGCCCAGTCACAGGATTTCGTGCAGTTACAAATAGGTTAAATCCCGACTGGCGTATGTACCCAGTTTTAGCTCCATCTACAGCTTTGCACCAGTGCAGGATCTTACAATGAGTTGGGTGCATACTTTGCCCGAACTTGAATGTCTTTATTGATAGATAATGCCGATACTCCGGGAAGTCTTCGCACAATGCAAGACCTAAAATAGCAAGATCCCTCGCAGTCGTAAACTGCTCCGCATCGAATAGCCCAGATGGATTTTTGAAGTGAGTATTTTTCATGCCTATGCGAGCTGCTTGTTGATTCATCAATCTGCAAAACTTTTTAACACTCCCAGCTAATCCCTCTGCTACAACAACGGCAACATCGTTCGCTGACTTCACAGCCAACGCGTATATACTATCCAGTACGGATATTGTGCTTCCAGGCACGAGACCTAGCTTAGATGGGATTTGCAAGGATGCATTGTTGGAAACTTTGAACTTTGTGCTCAGCGTTATGTCTCCACTTTTAAGCCGTTGGAACAGTATGTAAAGTGTCGCGAGCTTGGTCAAGGAGGCGGGGTACACCCTACGGTCTGCGTACTCGTTATGCAGTATCTTTCGCTCGTCCGTAATTACGATCGCTGTCTTGACGTGCTGTTGTTTGTTGTGATGAGCCTGTCCTTTGCTGATAGATTTTTTGCCAGCAGATTTTGCCAGTGTGGATTTAGAAACGCCATAATTGGTGGAGCAGAATGGAATCAAGATGAAAAGAAAATACACCCTGGCGAAAAACATAACCTATGAAGACCATCTTGAAGTTACAGCCGATACAACGTGCTGGAACACTGCTTCCTCATCGAGCAAATCCAGCTAATCGCATGCCGGTATTCTAGCTCTAATACCACTCAATTTCAATCAGATGGGCACACAGCTAGCCTGTGTACTGAAGATACATCGAATCAGAAACTCATGTGATACCACTGAAGATATCACTCATCAGCAGCTCCATAGTTCTTCTCACTTAAATACAACGGACTGAAGCAAATTTTTCGTCAATGATCATAGGCTTGCTCTTGCCACTCACGACGCTCTCGTCTATCACTACTTCAACGACGTCAGTTTTATCAGGAATGTCATACATGACGTCAGTAAGGAGATTCTCTGCAATCGATCGTAACCCACGTGCACCGGTTTTCTTCTCGATTGCCTTCTCAGCAATTGCTTCTATCGCCTCATCCGTGAAGTGTAGCTTAACACCATTCATATCCAGCAAGCAGGCGTACTGCTTTATGACAGCATCCTTCGGCTCTGTTAGAACCCTCACCAAGTCTTGCTTTGTGAGATCCTCCAGAGTAGCAATAACAGGCAATCTCCCTACAAATTCCGGTATCAACCCGTACTTCAAGAGGTCCTCATTCTCGATCTCTCGTAGG
>JAITIT010000054.1 GCA_031279295.1 Holosporales bacterium
CTTACCTTAGTTGCCCTGAACGGGTGAGCTTTGCACGTTATCCCATGAGTCCTGTTTCGGCCCTTCATGCCGCTGTTGTTAGCACCTTTTTATGCACTTTCGGCACTTGTTACGGGTACATTTGTGTGTCTTACATCTGCCGTTTTTTCTTGCCCGCGCGCATCCTGCTCTACAGTCCGATCCTTTGTAGCATGAATATACAGCATTGGTTTCTGGTTGTCCTTGTCCGCCTCCTACTGCGTTTACGCCGCTGCATACTAGCACAGTTAGTAGCATGCTTATTGTTGTTTTTCCTACCCTTTTCTTCATCTCTGCTCTCAGCAATACTCTATAACACTTCGGTAGTATATTACAAAATAACCTTTTCAGCAATCATTTAAGCGGCTATACAAAGAGATAACTCATATACGTTACGTAGCCTCCACGTGACTTGGGATAGTATAGTGAGCTCCTGCCACTCTTGGCCCCATGGACATATGTAGACTCCGCTACGACAATTTCCGGCCTTACAAATTCCGTTGATAAAGGAAGTATGGATGGTGCTGAGATAATGTTTATGGTGGGAAGTGAAGATGGGGGTGTATGATGGTGCGTACTGAAGACGTTTCTGAGGAGTGATATATCACGTGTTTCAACATGTCTTGCTTTTCTTAATCAGGGTGTACCAAGCTATATCTATCCACAGGGTGGCATGCTGCCGATTCATTCCAACGTGCTCCCAGTACTCATATGAAGCTATAAAAAAGTATGGAGCTTTCCGGGGGATTATATTATCCTGCCGCAGGATAGCTAGGTGTAGGCCTGGCATTGGAAAACTCAGGAACTGTGGATTTGATCCTGTACCTTAGGAGATCGTAGATGCCTCTCAATGACAATGGTGTGAATAACAGAAATCTGATAGTGGTGGTTATGCTGTTCATGGCTATGATGTTTTGCTATAGCTACTTTACTGGTAACAATGATCCAGAACCTCAGAAAGCAGATGAGGTTGAGCATTTCAGTAACAGCAGCAACGGAACCTCTCCTGCGAAGACACGACAGCCTGAGATCTCTATAGAGGAAGCAATAACGAGCAGGCGTAGGGTTATGATAGAGAATGAAAATATCATGGGGTCGATAGATCCGAATGGCTGCATCCTCGATATTGTCACGCTGAAGGGGTACAGGCAGACCACTGAGAAGGACAGCGAGTACGTTAGGCTCTTGACTCCCAAGGGCACACGCACTGAGTTCTATTATGGTATCACATACAACGATAAGACAAACAACGAGAGACTCGATGAGGACGCGGTGTGGATTCCAGATGAGCAGCGTAAAGATACTGTAGTGCTGAACATACAGACTAAGCACGGTGTCACGGTTAAGAGAACAGTTGCTATCGATGACAAGTACCTGATCAACGTCACGGATGAGGTTACGAATGCATCTGACAAAGCAATCTCCATATCGGCGAATGCGTACATGGTGCGCTCGAATCCGACTCCTAGTAACTACGCCGTTGTGCATGAAGGTCTGATAGGCAATTCATCCGGTAAAATCACAGAGCTGAAGTACGGAGATGTTGGTGGCAAGACACGGCTTAGCGAGTCAGATTGGTTTGGCTTTACGGATATACATTGGCTGTGTGCTCTGATCAACAAGGACCCAAACTTCAAGATCAGCTACCTAAAGACTGGGGATGACTCCTTCAAGATTTCAGCCGCGAGTTGTAATGATATTGAGCTTCAGCCAAATACCACTACCAAGATTTGCTACTCGGCTTTCACGGGGCCAAAGGACATTGGGATACTGAGTAAATATGGTAAGCAGCTGGGCCTACACAAGTTTGATATGGCTATTGATTTCGGATGGTTCTTCATCGTGACGAAGCCACTGATACACATCATGGATATCCTAGCGAAGGTATTCTCCAACATGGGATTGGTCATTCTGATCCTGACGTTGATGTTCAAGATTTTGACGTATCCACTCACCAGGAAATCATTCACGTCAATGGCAAAGATGAAGGCGCTACAGCCGAGAATAGCCGTTCTGCAGAAGACTTATTCCAATGACAAGATGCGGCTGAACCAGGAGCTTATCGCATTGTATAAGAAGGAAAATGTGTCACCGATGTCCGGGTGTCTTCCGATGTTGCTTCAGGCTCCAATTTTCTTTTGTTTGTACAAGGTGTTTTTTGTTAGCATACAGATGAGGCATGCGCCGCTGTTTCTATGGATCAGTGACCTGTCAGTTCCTGATCCGCTCTATGTTTTCAATCTGTTCGGACTGATCGACTGGACCCCACCTGGATTCCTGTGCATCGGAGTGTGGCCAATCATCATGGGATTAACCATGTTCTTGCAGCAGAGGTTATCATCGGCGAAATCTGCTAGCCCTGCAGAAAAGACGAATGAACAGAAGATGCAGGAAAATATGATGATTGTGCTACCTATTATGTTCACGTACATCTGTTCATCGTTCCCAGTTGGAGTAGTGATATACTGGACTATCAGTAACATCATAAGCATGGTACAGCAGCGTTACACTATGGGGCGCTACGCTACGCTTTCGTAGAATTTAGCTTCCGTGCTGCCAGGTGGTGGACCAGCAATTTTCAGATTCAAAAATGTCTGGTATGCCACCCGGGTTATATTTCTACTAGTTCGCGGGAACGGGAGTGTCGGGCTCAGGAGTGTATGTCTCGGCGACATCTGCTGTCGGTGCTTCGGTTTCTGGTGGTACCTTCGCTTTAGGTACGGAAGGTTCAGCTAGTGCTCCACCTCCCTGGGTGAGAGCATCGTGTAACTCTTTCGTCTTTTTAACAATCTCATTGAACACTGTCTTATCGTCATCGTTGTCGAGAGCGTCTGCGTTTATGCTCCTTATAGCCTCATCTAATGTGCCAATTCCTGCAGCCGGATCCTTGCTTATCATCTTGGCTGCAACAGCTATATTCGCCATCTGATTTCCCTCCTCACCGAGTTGCTTGAGAAACTCCTCCGCTTCCTCAGCATCATCGCCGGCCTCCCACTCTACGATCGGATTGCCACTCAAGACTGATTGCAGAGCTTCCAGCATCGTTGCTAGTTTAATATCGTTTGGGTTGTGTGTCTTGAGTGCGAGGTACCTTCTAAGCATCTCGTTGATAGCGATCTGTGGAAGAATACCAGCTACAGTTGCTGGTGACGTAGCAATGAGACGCAGTATGCCAAAAGGAAGCGCAGTAACATCAGCGTCGTGGGTATCCGCCTTCACCGCACTCGATTGTTCAGCCCTCTTCAGAAGCTCTTCCTCTGCTTCATGTGGTGTAACTCCGTTGACAGTTTCTCCTCTGTCACGTATCAGCGCGAGTATCTCATAATGCAAAGCTTCCTTATCGATAACCCGCTTCTTAGGCTTCTCTACCTTTTCAGCTTCTTTACTCCCGCCGCCCTCACCATTTCCTTCATGAAGGAAGCTGCTGATTTTCTCCGGACAGTGCTTCCAAAGTAGGAATACACCACCGATAGCGACTATCGCTGATATGTAAATAACACTACGTTTTGCCATGATCACCTTCTCTCAAACTGCGTGTCCCGCTGCAATCAACATTATTGCCTAAAGGTTAAAATTTGATTAACAGTTTTGATATTTTTTTGCGGTCGCATTTTTGAAAACATAATGCCGGACGAGAAGGAAGTCCACAAGCATCACAACTAGGAGCACCTTTAACACACATGCAAAGAAGCCCTTAATTATACTCACATCTTCTCCGCACAACTTCACAAGCGTTGCTATAGCCGCCGTCCTACTTTGCTGATCTGTTGCAGATGTTACAGACATAAACTGATCCATTATATCCGTAGCAGATGATGCAGATATTCCAGCTGACGCGAAAAATATGATGAGGAATAGCATAAAGACCGCTATACCTACGACCAAAAGTATTAAATGCATCTTAGTAGGCAGCCACCACCCTACCTTATCGATTTTGGGATCCAACTCGAACCTTTTGTATTTCTTAAAAAACACCTTTTGCAATGCGAGCTTTAATGCGAATATCGAAGCGATTAACTCAACCATGTAGAGGACAGAGATTAGTAAAGCATTCATTGATAACATACTCAATATCTTCAGTGGAATACACCACATCAGACCATATACAATCCTCCATCCCCAACATCTAAAGAAGCAGTACATCGACCACTTCCAACTTTTTTCGCATGCACTCATAGTTATGTTGTTATAAGCAAAGTACGATTTATTATAGCAGAATATCACTTAACCATAAACACATTGCTTGATATGAAATAAGATCAAAAACGTGGGTAGAATACTGTACTAGGCCTTATAGGAGAATCAAATGCTATAGCAAAAGCTTGGAGATGTTAAAGTTGAGTGTATCGCTATTGGTGGGATAGGGATCTTGCTCTACCTTCATATAGGCCAGTCCACAAAATCATAGGTTGCAAGGACTCACTCCTATGAAGTATACTGATAGAATCCTGAAGGTCGGAGGAATGATCTCAAAGTTAGTGAGGCTATCCCTACCTGTTATCTGTAGCGTATAGGTTGCAGATAACTATCGTCAGGCAACGGGAAGTGGCGCAGCCTGGTAGCGTAACTGCTTTGGGAGCAGTGGGTCGGAGGTTCGAATCCTCTCTTCCCGACCAGTATCTTCGAGATTGAATGTCTTCGGTAATTTTTATGTAATGCCTTAGCCCCGTTGATTCTTGAGTGTTTTCGTCGTTACCCTACGAGTGGTTTAGTACCAAGATGACTCCATACCTCCACTGGGTGCAGACTTTGACATATCAAGGTCCGCAGCTGGAAGGCCTTGGGGCACAACGTTTTTAACTGCGGATTGGCAAAATTTGAAAAGGAGTTATTCACCATGCCTGATCAAACTCTCTCATAGGTCGTGCAAATCAAGGAGGTTGTACGCTTTCATTA
>JAITIT010000025.1 GCA_031279295.1 Holosporales bacterium
GGTAGGGGAGAAAGGTTAAGGAAGTATGAATGGTGATGAGGATATTGAGGGGGGTGGGGGGCTATATTAGCAAACACTTAATCTGAACGGCTACCTTGAATGAACTGGCGTCTTTAGCATAGCCCGTTGCTATTCCTCGCGATTCCTTTAAATGCAAAAAGGCACTCTCTACTAAATGACATTCAGTAGAGATCCCTATCGTACTGCAAAGAGGGAAAGCCCCTATCGTTTGTTTAAAGCAACTCAGAACGCCGTTCTTTCAGATTTCCTATAATCTCTTCAGTGTGATTTAAAATCCAACTCACTTCTCGTTTATCTTTTCCGCGGTTCGCTCATCTACGATCTTTCGAACTTCTGCCCAGCTACTCGCCTCAATGTTGACCCTATTCCTGAGATCAATTTGATTCTGAACAACATTGCCTCTGGACAATCCGAAGAGACACAGTATGATGATTAGGTAAAATCCGATGTGGAGTATACCGAGGATATTGACCATACCAGTATCGCGTCGTTTGCGAAATGCAATGATTGTAAGTGGGTGTGTAATGAGCACCAGGAATGATGTCATCGGTAAGACTTCACAGCAAGCCAACACGATAATTACTGCGTATGCTATATGTAGCATCGCAAGCAATAGTATCCACGAGTATCTCACACCAAGCTTCGTTACCAACGTCGACGCTTTACCAAGATCATACTTGTAATCCCTTATGTTGTTCGCCAGTAAAATTACTGCGGTCATGAGTCCAAATGGAACCGAGAAGATAACGTCTGCAGCTGATATGTGCCCTACAAGTGATAGTATACATGATGCGAATAGGAGTGGACCATATGCCAGGAACACACATACCTCACCGCACGGCTTGTATTTCAGCATCAGCGGTTTCTCACTGTACGAGATTGATATGCATGCTCCGATTAATCCAGGTAGTAGAAGTACCTTGCGCCCCATCATCACTGCAGCAACACCCAGAATCGACGCAGATACAAACGCCGCTACCCCGATACACAAAACGTGCTTGCGTGATACTATGCCTGTTACGAGCCTGTACTTTGTAGCTGGAGAATGGATGGCATCAACTCCCATGAGGCAATCTCGATACTCTGATATCGTGTTGGTCGCGAGATGGAATAACAGGATGGCCAGTGATACACACATAAACGCCATGTGATTCCAAGTGTCGTCTGCTGCATAATACTGCTGTCTGCAGTAGCCGTATGCGCACAGTATGGATAGTGATGACATAGCCAATGTATGAATCCTCGAAACTCGTGCGTACGACAGTATGTTCGGCATATCAGACTCCTCCAACGGAACATAATTCCTAATTTGCTGTTACATCTCTCAAGACAGATACAATTGCCATAGCTACCGACTCACTGAGATTATTGATCACAGCCACATTTGCTTGTCGTCTCGATGCAAGATCAGCGTACGGCAGTGCATCGCAGATATCGTATGTAGAAAATGTGTCGAGCCGTCTCTCTGCCAGCTTGGTATAGTCGCTACTGTAGATTTCAATCTTCGCAGTGAGCCTAATTTGCTCCTTTGCTACTTCCTTTTCTGTGAACACAACCGGAGCCTCATGCTTCTCTACGGTAACATTAATTATGTAGGTATTACTGATGCCATAGCTAGTAAGGGTCCTTTCGATCGTGCGATTCATAATACGTTCAACACGCGGCTCCGCCTTTATCTTAATTTTGTAGTTCATATCTTCCAGGTGCTGCTTATCCTCCTCACCCAGGAGACACTTAGTGTCCTGGCATCCGGACACTACAAGTGTCAATCCAGCGATTGCAATTTTAAAACAATTGCGTAACATTCTATAGTATCGCCCTCGTTGAAATCATTGAACCCATCTGCCAGAATGCCGCACTCGTGGGACTGCCTAGACTCCTTAATTTCATCTTTTTCATGCCGCATGGACCTCATCTTTCCTTCAAATATGCAGTTTCCGTTTCTCATCACCTTAATCTTTGAGTCACTTCGCTTCATAAGGCCATCGCTGACGTAGCACCCAGCGATTGTTCCAAGCCTGCTGATGAAGAAGAGTTTCCTTACCTCAGCACGGCCTATATAATTCTCCTCCACTATCGGGGCCAACATTGATTCCATCACTGATTTCACGGCGCTGATCATGTGATATATCACATTGTCGTGCAGTATCTTAACATCATTAACCTTGGCAAAATTCTTGGCAGTAGCTGACACTCCGACTCCGAAAGCGACTATCACAGCACCTGTATTCTTCGCAAAATCCACATCGCTCTCACTGACAATACCGACGCGCTTGTCGACAATCTTGACGCTAATGTCCTTGTGTTTAATCGCCTCAAGTGCCGCTACGATCACCTCCATAGAGCTCGACACGTCTGCCTTCACAAACACGTTCAACACATTCGCCCGTTCGTCTGACAACATCTGGTCAATTGCCTTCACGACCTTCTGTACATTCCTCGTACTAACCCTCGCTGCTCTGTACTCCGCGATTTCTCGAGCCCTCTGCTCGCTATCAACTACTGTGAGAACAGAGCCAGGTTCAGGAGCTGACTCAATACCAACTATCTCGATTGGAGCAGAGGGCCCTGCAGACTTTATGCGCTTCCCTTTGTCGTCATATATCATCCTGATCTTACCAAACGCAGTCCCGGCTACAAAAACATCGCCTGTGTTAATAGTGCCGGTTTGAACTATCACAGATGCCACAACCCCTCGTCCCTTATCGATCCTCGATTCTAGAACGACACCCACGGCCTTCCTATTCTCGTTAGCCTTGAGCTCTAAGACATCCGACTGCAGTAGTATCGCGTCAATGAGGCCATCCAGATTGGATCCGTATTTTGCTGAAATATTGACGCTCAAAACCTCGCCACCGAAATCTTCGAGCACCACCTCGTGTACCATCAGTTCTGTCTTTACCTTATCGATATTGATGTCTGGCTTATCAATCTTGTTGATCGCCACTATCAGCGGAACGTTCTGCTCACGAGCCTGCTCAATGACTTCGATTGTCTGCTCTTTGATTCCATCATCTGCAGCAACTACCAGGACTATGATGTCAGTTACAACCGCTCCCCTAGCCCTAATATTGGCAAAGGCTGCGTGTCCTGGCGTATCGATAAACGTAACCTCACGACCACTGTTACCGTGAACTACCCGGTATGCGGCTACATGTTGAGTGATACCACCAGCTTCCCTCTGCGCAACACTCGTATTGCGTAGCGAATCTAGCAGGGTGGTCTTTCCATGATCAACATGCCCCATGACGGCTACGATCGGCGCTCTTGATATCAGTATATCATCCGGTAAATTCACAACATTAATTATGTCACTCTCTACGTCTGAATCCGAGACTCTCTTTGGCACATGACCAAATTCTGAGCAAACTACTTCAGCCGTATCTCCGTCGATGATCTGGTTAATCGTAGCGATCGTACCAGTCGACATCAGATATTTTATCACATCACCTGACCGCACGGCCATCCTGTTTGCAAGTTCCCCGACTGTGATCATATCTGGGATACTCACATCCCTGATAACTTTCGGCATCTCCTGTTGTTTACCAGCGTTTTTCTGTTTTATACGAGCGCGCTTCAGAGATGCCATAGACCTATCACGTACCTCAGCGTCATGATTAAGCGCTCTGTCTATATAGGATCTGGACACCCTCTTACTGGAGCTACCTCGCTTGTCTGGAGCCTTGGGTTTAACAACTACATTGACCTTCTTGGGGGCAGACGCTCCATCAGAATCACGCCCCTTACCTCTATATGGCCCCCTGCCCTTCTGCTGCTCCTGAGGCACTTGGAATTGTGGCCCCCCCCCCTCAGCTGATGGCCTTGGAGAGCTAGTAGTTGTACGCTGTGGATCAGTTGCCCGAGGGGTGAATGAACGAGTGCCAGAAGAAGTACGTTGGTATGGCGAAGTAGAGGTAGCACCAGAACGCTGTTGGGTAGATGAAGTGTTGGATCTCTCACGTTTTGGGGTAATGTACTCGCTTGCCCGGAAAATTACAGTCTCACCACCACGCACGAACTTTTGCTGACTTTTGGGTTCCTGCCTCCTCGGCCTCTCGATGATTGGATCTGGTCCTCTTATTGCAAACCTCTCGGACTCCACAGTCCCGACTACAACCTCATCTGTTTCTGTAACATCAGAATCATCGGTTAGACTATGTTCTGCAAATCCTGACTTCTCCCAATCAGTCCCTGTGCTTATATCGGCTGAGCTAACATCACCTGTTGAGGCTACAGAGTCATCGCCCGGTGTACTTAACTCCTCATCCTTAATGGCTTCTTGAAGTGCCTTGACCCTAGTCTTAAACTCACTGTCTGTAAGCCTTCCAGCACGCACATGCTTGGGCTGAGACTGATGTGCACCACTTTGATCAGGATCTAGATCAATCGCAAGCCCGCTCCGCTTCTTCTTGACAATCTCAACCTCAATGGCCCTACTGCCATGAGATGGTCTAGTGACAGACATACCAGCACCAATCTTCAGTGACAGTACCTTACGCTTTGGAGTCTCTGATGTATCGTCCTTACTTGCCATCTAACATCGATCCTTTCTAAAACTCAGTTAAACCAATTTTCACGTACCTTCATTATGAGGGTCATCGCTTCAGACTGACTGAGCATGTTGCCTGTAATTTCGAGGAGCTCATCAGCTGAGAGATCTCCGAGATCGTTCAACGTTTTGATATCAGCCTTGACAAGAACCTCTAGTAGTTCAGGCCTCAGCAATTCGTACTCCATAAGGTCCTTAGCTACATTCCGTGCCTTACACAGATCATCAACCTTAGATCTTATGTCAGCCATATGCGCTATTGCCCTGTCCTTAATCTCTGTCGCGATATCTTCGTCAAACCCTTCTATGGAAGCTATCTCCGCTACCTTAGCGTTTGCAACCTCTTCGATGGTCGTGAATCCATTACCCATTAGCAGACGTGCAATCACCTCATCAACATCCAGACAGTCAGAGAACGCACTGAGTATTCTTTCGCTCTCTTTGGCCCTTGCCTTTGTATCCTCCTCCTCAGTCGTGACGTTTATTGTCCAGCCAGTTAACTTGGAAGCGAGCCTAACATTTTGTCCTCTACGCCCTATCGCAACGCTAAGCTGATCATTCGGAACAACAACGGTAACCCTGTTCCCAGACTCCTCCATCACAATCCTCGTAACCTCAGCTGAAGACAGACCATTTATGATGAACATCGCCTGGTTGTCAGACCACTGGATTATGTCGATCTTCTCGCCACCAAGCTCATTAACAACCGCCTGTACCCTAGAGCCCTTTATTCCGACGCAGGCTCCGATGGGATCTATGTTTGGATCAGAGGTCGTTACGGCCATTTTCGACTTACTTCCTGGATCCCTCGCGACAGCCATAATCCTGACAACTCCGTTGTATACCTCTGGCACCTCCTGCTCAAACAACTTCTTCAAAAAATCAGGATGCGTTCTAGAGAGTTGCAGCAACGGACCGATAGGCTCACTGTTCAGACCCACCAGCAGCACTCTAACCCTATCACCAACCTTAACGACCTCATTCGGCAGCATTTCGGATTTCCGGATTACACCCTCGGTTCTGTTGATGTCTATAATTACACTGGAAAACTCAATACGCTTCACGATACCGACTATAATCTCACCGATCCTGTTAGAGAACTCCTTAAGCTGATTCTCGCGCTCTGCTGTGCTTATGTGTTGCATCACAACATACCTCGCAGCCTTAGCTGCTATTCTCCCAAACTCCATTGCTGGGAGCCTGTCCTTCAAAACATCATCAACGCTAGCTTCTTGAGATATATCTCTGGCCGCCTCTAGCGATATGTGGTTATTGATATCACTCACGACATCAACAACTGTCATGAGCCTGTATACCTCTATCTCCCCCGTCTTCCTGTTTATGATAACTGAAAAAGTTTTCTCTTCCCCATACTTCATCTGAACGGTCTTAAGGATAGCATCCTCCATTGCAGACAGGATAACATCTATCCCAATCCCTTTATCCTTCGCTACAACATCAGCAACCTGCAGGATCTCATTTCTTACAATTGGCGGAATCCCTTCCTCTGCTTTAATCCTCTTGTTCACCCAAAAAACTCCATCACCTAATTTTTAAACCCATCGATGTGCGCACTACAGATCTCCTCATACGCCAAATTCACGATGTTCTCCCCATCCAATAACGGAGAATCCAACGTCACCTTTATACCATACTCATCAGCTGATTCCAAGTTCCCCTTGAATGTTTTGCGGTCCCACTTTGCAGAGTAGATATTCACCACAACTGGCTTCCCACTGAACCTAATAAAATCACTCGGTAAAACGAGTGGTCTGTCAATGCCAGTCGATGATATTTCGAGATCGTATTTTCCACTAATTGGATCGTGAACATCCAGGCTTATCGATACTGCCCTGCTTACTCTCTCGCAGTCATCAATCGATACAGGCACTCCGTCCAACCTCTCGATCATTATCTGGAGAGTTCGTACTTTGTTGCGCGTAAACAGGTTCACGACTGCAATCTCACATCCGAGCTCCTTCACCAATCCAGCAATGAGCTTCTTTACATTTTCAGTTAGGGTAAACATAGAACGCATACGCACTCAAAAATCATTAAGGCCACACGAGATTATAATGGCACGAGGCAATGTGCTGACATGGCTTGGCATTAGTTACCAACAGAGCCGTCAGATGCCACATACATCTGCACATATGATGATGATATCACACAACGATCATGTATGGAAGATTATCGGCACTTAGTGATTATCGGCACTTAGTAAAGAGGCATGAGCGATTAGGACTATTAGAGACGCACCACACTCTAGTATGCATTGGATATGAGATTGGGATCATAGGCGAGCACATAGCTCTTGGCGGTAAGTGAGTAGCCAGCCCCCCGCAAACTGCAGGGTAGCATTCCGTAGTGATTTTATGACAATGGTTTGCCACCTGACACGAACATAAACATAGTAGATACAGATCCGGAGTGGTATGATAGCCTTAGTGAGCATGACAAGGCTGATTACACAACGAACGAGCGGACGCTCAAGCAGTCGCCAGTGAAGAGATATACTGTAGGGTGTGCAAGAAAATGCGATGTGGCTTTGACTACCATTAGCGACTTGTACTATAATCCTTGCAGTCACGTTATTCCCATATTCCGTATGCCATCAATCGAACGAATCATCGCTAGGGAGATTTTGGACTCCAGAGGATATCCTACAGTAGAAGCGGAAGTTACACTGTGTTGTGGAGTAGTCGGAATTGCAGATGCTCCATCTGGAGCATCCACTGGGTCGTTCGAAGCCCTCGAGCTTCGTGATGGAGGGAGTAGACTCATGGGAAAGGGGGTACGTACCGCCGTCTCCAATGTTAACAACATCATCGCTCCTGCTCTTGCAGGCATAGATGCTACGCGTCAGTCATACATCGATAACATCATGGTAAAACTCGATGGTACTGACAACAAATCCAAGCTTGGGGCAAATGCAATTCTGCCTGTGAGCCTTGCTGTATGTCGAGCGGCCGCTAGTTACTATGATATTCCGCTCTACAGATACATCGGTGGTCTGCGTGGATGTAGACTGCCAAAACCCATGATGAACATACTGAACGGAGGAGCCCACGCTGATAATAAGATTGATATCCAGGAGTTTATGGTGGTGCCTGCGAAGGAGTCGTCATTCACCGAGTACGTTACGATATGCACAACAGTTTATCACACGTTAAGAAGTCTCCTAAAGTCGAAGGGTCTGAACTCTAACGTGGGAGACGAGGGTGGTGTTGCTCCCAATCTCTCCTCGACAAGTGAGGCTCTCGATGTAATTATGGAGGCAATATCTGGAGCCGGGTATATACCCGGAGATGACGTTCAGATTGCCATTGATGCTGCAGCGTCGGAGTTCTATGACGGTGAAAAGTACTATATGGATGGGAGTACATACACATCAGAGCAGTTGGTTGGTGTATACAAGCAGTTCTCCAAAGACTACCCCATCATTTCAATAGAGGATCCGCTTGCCGAGGAAGACTGGAATGGCTTCTCTGCCATCACGAGAGAGCTCGGCAAGAAAGAACAAATCGTCGGAGACGACATCTTCGTAACGAACAACAAACGACTGCAGGAGGGCATTAAGGTAGGGGCAGCGAACGCCATCCTCATAAAGCTCAACCAGATCGGGACGGTTTCTGAGACGCTTACCACGATCAACACAGCGCAGAGCAATGGATACAACGTGGTTATTTCGCATAGATCTGGAGAGACGTGTGACACATCAATTGCGGATCTAGCAGTGGCTGTCGGCGCTCAGTACATCAAGACTGGAGCACCAGCTCGGGGCGAGAGGGTAACCAAATACAACAGGTTGCTTCGAATTGAGGAAGATCTATACGGGAGACAGTGATATGATAATGCAGGGGAAAAAAGGAATCATCATGGGATTGGCAAACAGGTTTTCGATCGCCTATGGAATCTCGGAATCACTCAAGAATAACGGTGCTAGCCTGCTGTTCACAACACAGACAGAGTACTTCAAAAACAAGATATCAGACATCGCTGGAGAACTTGGCAGCAGCAACATCGTTCTCTGTGATGTATCGCAGGATGGTGAAATAGAGAGGGCCTTTGATGAAATACATCAGGAGTGTGGAGATATCGATTTCATAGTACACTCAATTGCCTTTGCCGATAAGAATGAGCTGACCGGAAAGTACTGCAACACAACAAGGGCGAACTTTCTGAATGCTATGAACATCTCATGCTACTCATTCACTGAGGTATGTAGGTGTGCTGCTCAAAAGTTGATGGCAAAGAATGGAGGCAGCATCTTGGCGCTAACGTACTACGGTTCTGAGAAGGTAGTTCAGAACTATAACGTCATGGCCATAGCAAAGTCTGCCCTGGAAACCAGCGTGATGTATATCGCAAACGATCTCGGAGATCTTGGAATTCGGGTCAATGCTGTTTCAGCTGGACCGATCAAAACCCTCGCCGCATCCGGTGTCGGTAACTTTTCCAGGATCATGGAAATCGACAGGAACAGATCACCACTCAGGAAAAATATCACTCAGAGGGATATCGGTGATGCGTGTACGTTCTTACTGAGTGACATGGCTTCCGGTATCACTGGCGAGATTGTACACGTCGATTGCGGATGCAGTACGATAGGCGTGAAGTTTGATACGTAGTTACTCATCTAGAACTGGCAACATAATCCGCAACAGGGTATGATACCGTAGATTTGATTCATAAGTGATAAAGTAACATGAAAGAAAATTAGATACTACCTTACTGAATTGCAGAGGAGGACAAAGTACTACAGCAAGCTGCGAAAGTTTAGAGATGTTGAGAATGAGTGTGTTGCTATGAGGAAGAAGATTTCCGTATTTGGAGCTACTGGAGTAGTCGGTCGGAAATCCGTCAATGCTGCATCACTCTTAGGGTATGAGATCGTTGCAATCACTGGACATAAAAATCATGCAGAGCTTATCAGGCAGGCACATGAATATTGCCCCCGTTACATATGTTGCACAGACATTGAATGCTACAGGAAGGTAAAATCCGAGGTAACAGGATCAGAAATTTTACCTTACAACGAAGTTGTGAACATCGCAAAATTGGACGTCGATTGCTGTGTAATGGCAATGGCCGGAGCAGTTAGTTTAGCCCCAACTTTTGCATGTTTGGGACACGCTAAAAGGCTTGCGATAGCAAGTAAGGAAGCGATATTGTTGGGCGGGAAAATTCTGATAGATTCGGCAAGATCTGGACACACTGAAATTATTCCATTAGATTCAGAGCATAATGCGATCTTTAGATGTATAAGTCACGACCACCGAGACGTAATTGCAGAGATTACATTAACGGCTTCCGGTGGAGTTTTTCTGAATTACACAGAGAATGCCTTAACCAACGTCACTTTGTCGGATGCCTTAAGAAACCCAAATTGGATCATGGGAGCAAAGGTAACAGTGGACTCGGCTACTCTCATAAACAAAGCAATTGAGATTATTGAAGCATCTCTGTTATTTGAGCTTCCGATTGATACGGTAAAATACGTGATTCATCCAGAGTCCATAATACATGGTATCGTGCGGTTCCGCGACGACTCATATAAGGCACTTTTGTCACAACCAGACATGATGATCCCAATTATGTATGCAGTCAGCTATCCAGAACTACTACGAAGCTCTCTTACTGCTCCGCTGAATTTTACAGATATCGAGAAGCTGACATTCCGACGCCCACAGGCGTGGCAGGAACGTAATGTTAATCTGGCATATAATGTGTTCACCGAGGGAAAAGTCGTAGCGTTCAGCGTTGCCAATGAAATTGCTGTATCCAAATTTCTGAATGGCAACATCACGTTCTGTAAAATTTACGACCTAGTAGCACGTGCGCTGGATACATGTGAGCGCGAGCTTGTAAGCTCATATTGTGATATTGCCGAGTTAATTCATACCTACACAGCGCGGTTCACGGATATGTAAGCTTCCTAGTATCACATCAGTTGTATGTGAGTGAACGGGTCGTAACGTCGTTCACTCTGTACATCCATGATCATGGTCTATTCATGACACTCCATCTGGATCCATCCAAGATCGTAACCATTGAAGTGGTAGCTTGTTTGCAGGTATGCATATTGTCTTGCAACCGCTGCAACTTGACGCGTTATCTGTTTCACCAAGTTTTGCGAGTCCACCAAGTTTTGCGAGCCATCGTTATGTCTATGCAGTATGCTCGCAACTATTCTCGCCTCTGCGTGAAGGCTATTCGCTATTTCTGCAAACTCGCGACTGAGGCCGAACATATTACAGGCCATCACATCGGGATAGGCTATCACATCGGGTTTTACCTTTCCTAATTTAGCTGGTTGACAGGCTGTCCTCGTCAACCCACGATTTATGGTCTTTGGTGTGTATGGTACGATTCGTTTCTCGTCGTTGCGTCTATAGTCTGATCGTGTACAACGTTCTGTCCTTGATGCCCTGACGTCACCGGATATAGCCGTAGCTACTAACGCACAAAACGCTATTATCTTTTTATTCATTGATTTTCCTCCCCATAATCATATGCCCTGACTACCCCTCCCTTGGGGAGCCAATCGCACAACTATAACCCTACTATCACTGATATCTGGCCGTCAAGTATGTTTGTACAATTGTACACCCGTACTATAGCCCCCCCCTCAATATCCTCATCACCATTCATACTTCCTTAACCTTTCTCCCCTACCATACATATATGTAAGTTATCCTGGGGAGGGAAACCCAATGAACAAGTTAGTACTACTATCAACA
>JAITIT010000057.1 GCA_031279295.1 Holosporales bacterium
CTTGGTCATACTGTATATCATCTCATAGAAACATCTGGGGTTTGATGATGGGTACATGATGGTTTGTGATGCATGGTGATTTGGCAGCAGTGAGTCGACGGTTTGAGTTTAGCCGAGGATCCCATCTGTGATGGCTGACAGCACTACTTGCAGCCAGCAAAACACTTATGGCAATGGGTAAGTCGATGTCGTATAATCTCGTGTGTACTGGCCTCTACAGATATCGGTCCGTTCGTGTTTAACAGATTGCTCGGATTTCTGTCTACCGATATGGCAATTGACCTCGGTACTGCCAATACGCTCGTGTATGTTACCGGCAAGGGGGTTGTGTTAAATGAACCGTCTGTCGTTGCTGTATCTAACATCGGTAACAGAGTGGAGGTCCTTGCAGTTGGTAACGAAGCTAAGCGGATGCTTGGACGTACCCCGGGTCATATAAGGGCAATCAGGCCACTACGAGATGGAGTGATCGCGGACTTCGAAGTTGCTGAAGAGATGATAAAATACTTCATTAGGAAGATCCACAATCGTGGATTGTTCACTGCCCCGCGGATAGTTATATGTGTTCCGTACGGAGCAACTGCAGTCGAACGACGCGCTATTCAAGAGTCTGCGGAAGGTGCAGGGGCTAGGGAAGTTTACCTAATTGAAGAGCCGATGGCTGCTGCAATAGGTGCCGGTCTTCCAATCAGTGAGCCAAAGGGATCCATAGTGGTAGACATAGGTGGTGGTACTACCGAGGTTGCTGTTATATCACTTGGTGGAATTGTATATGCCTCATCGATAAGGGTTGGCGGGGATAGGATGGATGATGAAATTATATCGTACATTCGGAAGGGGTTTAACCTGCTGATAGGAGAAGCAACAGCGGAGAAGATTAAGCAAGAGATAGGATCTGCTGTTTGTACATCGTCAAGCAAGGATGTTAAGATGGTTATCAAGGGGAGAAGCCTCATTGATGGTAATCCGAAGGATATAGAAATTACCCAGAAGCATATTGCGGAAGCCCTTATTGAACCGGTCTCAGCAATAGCGAATGGCGTGAAGGAAGCCCTTGAAAATACCCCACCTGAACTTGTGGCAGATATCATAGATAATGGAGTAATGTTGACGGGCGGTGGTGCGCTGTTACCTAATTTGGATACGGTGATCACTCATATCACAGGTGTTAGCGTGAAGGTTGCTGACGACCCGTTAAGTTGCGTTGTGTTAGGAACAGGTAGAGCACTTGCCGAGACCAAGAGAGCCGGCTCCGTGTTGCTAAAGAACTGCTAGGCTCTGGCCATGTTCATACTACGTGCACTCATCGAGATACTCTACGAAGTCATAAGTGGAGTGGAGTACTTATTGATGGGGTACATAATGCTAGGGTGGTTCGTGTTCTTCGGAGTCATCAAAAACAATGATGGATTTCTTTTCAGGGTGTATGTATTTCTAGTCAGCAAGATCGAGCCGCTCCTGTCTAAAATTAGACGCGTACTCCCACCTGTAATGGGACTCGATCTATCGATCCTCGCTATATTTCTCATACTGCATCTTGTGGTGGCTCTCATCAACGCATTCTATACGCTGCTGTAATGCTAGCTAGCAATGGTTGAAAAAGGTGATGATATTACCAACTTATCAATCGCGCAGATTATAGCCAAGTACGGACTACTCGCGAATAGAGGTAAGGCCAAATCACTCGGGCAGCATTTCCTCTGTGATCCGTCGTTACTCAAAAAAATTGTAGCGTGTGCCTTGCCAATATGGGATGAAGGCCATGTTGTGGAGGTAGGCCCAGGTCCGTGTGGACTAACTAGGGAAATTATTCATGCCTGTGGTGATCGCTGCTACATCACGTGCATCGAGAAAGATGAGTTGCTCAGGCCAATTCATGACGAGCTACTAGCAAGAAATAGAACCATGTTGAAATTTATGTATGCCGACGCGATGGAGGTACGTCTCCAAGACCTGGAGCCAAAGCGGCCTATAACTGTCATAGCGAACCTCCCATATAATGTTAGTACCACATTACTAATTGGTTGGCTAAAGGATATAGCTGGCATCAGCAAGATGGTCCTGATGTTTCAGAAAGAGGTTGCAGATAGGATATGTGCTACCACAGGAACAAAGCAGTACGGCCGATTGAGTATTATATCCCAGCTCATATGTCACACCGAGAAGATGTTCGATGTCTCCAGAGGGGCCTTCTATCCACCACCTAAGGTAGAATCAACTGTGGTGAGGATGACCCCAAGGGACATTGCAAAATTTGACTTAGTACCCCTAGACACACTAACTGCTCACTGCTTCAGTAACAGGCGCAAGACTCTCCGCAAGATTTTGAGAGATCATTACGGTATAACGGCTCCAGAGGAGATATTTGCCTCATGCGAAATCGATAGAAACGCCCGCCCAGAGAATGTAGATCCACGCACATTCCTTAAGTTGTCTGGCCGTTTATAGGAACAGGTTGGACAGAAAATATCGTGCTTCAAATTAAGTAGCTCATGTCATAATCGTCGCTAATTTGTCTTAATGTGTATGTTATTTGCTTTGATATATCAAAAAATGCTACCATTATGCTACTGGCTCGTCGCGATACTGCATGATGGTAATCACTGTTATCGGGTGTGGATTCGTTGGGAGTGTTTCGGCTGTATGTCTGTGTGGATTCGGATTTCAAGTATGGTTGTACGACGAAGATCAAACCAGGCTAGAGAGATTAAAGAATAACGCCTCACCGGCTGATGAACCAGGTGTTGCACAGGCTGTTGTCAAACATTTAGCATCGGGGCAACTAACGTTTTCTGATAACGTATACAACATGGTATACAAATCCGATGTTGTAGTCATTGCTGTTCCTACGCTGAATAAAAATAGCGATTTCGATATGTCGAACCTGCACGATACGATAAGGAAGGTTGTGCTGTCTCTCAGCAATACCCATTATACTGCGATAGTGATCAAAACGAACATTCCTGTTGGAGCTGGTTCGATCATCGCAGATAACACGCTGTTCCTGAGGACGGATATTAAGCTTGGAAAACACTACGACATCATAACGAACCCTGGGATACTACGTGAAGGATCCGCCATCCAAGATTTTATGGAGCCAAATGTTGTTCTCGTTGGAACTGGTAATGAATCGACTGCAGCAAAAAGTACAATGTTAAAAATGTACGCCACAATTGCTGCTTCCAAGGTGCCATTTGTGTTCGCGTCATATGAAACTGTGGAGATCATTAGAGCTGGGGCGATTGGGTTCTTAGCCATAAAAATGGCCTATATCAATGAGATTGCAGATATCTGTAGCAGATGTGGAGCAGACATAAATACGGTAACGAAGGGTATAGCATCAGATCACAGGATAGGCCCAAATAGCCTTAGGGTATCACCTGGATTCGGCGGAACATCGTTTCCAAGAACTGTTAGGGTGTTATCAAATGCGGCTAAATCTCTAGGGGTTAATCTGTCAATTATAGATGCTGCGATTGAAAGTAATACGTCCAGGATTGCGTCTATCAAGCCTCAAATTATGAAATTACTGAATGATGCAAATGGTAAGGCCTTGCCGATCGCTATAAAAAGAAAGGTTGCAATTCTCGGACTTTCCTTCAAGCCGTTAACTAGCGATATCAGGGAGTCTCCAAGTCTTTTTGTTATCAAAGACCTCCTGGCTGAGGAGCATATTGACGTGTGGGCTTATGATCCGCTATTCAAGTCATCTCGTAACAAGAATCAGTGTATTCCCACAGCGATAAGAGAGCATAAAAATTTTCGTATCGTGGAATCGGTATATGATGCAATCAGTCAAAGCGACATCGTCGTGATTATGACCAACTGGAACGAGTTCATTTCTCTCGACCTCAAGAAAGTTCGTGAGCTAATGAACAAGCCACCGTACTCAAAACCCATCATCCTAGATTACAGAAACATGTTCAGTCCAGAGAGAATGAAGGCGTTTCACTATGTATCGCAGGGACAGCCCGTGAACACTTGAGTAAGTCGTGTCTTCACACAAGGATTTAGCTAATGATAGTACGTAGTCCTAAACCGAGATGGAAAGAGGTCATTGTATTAGAGCTGTGTTTACAGATATGTTTGTTACCCAGCTAGACAGCGCTCGCCAAACGAATAGGAGATTGCATATCCAAATGCGGTAGTGTCGTTATTTGTTACACTTGTGCAGTATGGATGCTACCGTCTGGTCTTTCTCCTTGCTTCCTCTGGATGATCCGAACTCGAAGTTATATGCATCCCTGAGGCAGGATCCGAAGATTCCGGCTATCGTTGATATGATGCCGATCACCTCACCTGGTAGCTCGTGTCTGAATATGCAGATGATTACGAGGCATGAGATTAGGCCGACAACTGCTGAGATCACCATGATGTCAGCTCTCTTATTACGCTTTCCTGAGTTGATAATTGCTATGTCTCGATAACGCGCGCTCTCTTTGTCCTTAATAACTGCAAGCTCAATTTCGCGTTCTGAGTTAATGAGTGCCTGCTGGAATAAGGAGTACATATTCCGGTCTTCCTTAATCTTCTCGATGGCCTGGAATTCATCAGTGGTATTTGTAACTGTCTTTGCGATATCCACTATCTTCTTTGATATGGATTCTGCTTTTGTCCCAGATAGCCACTTCGCTATCTTGGGGGTAAATTGTGCAAGCGCTAGGGCCGCTTGAATGATTGATATTGACATGATTTTTTCCTTTCAAAAATTTGGTTGATAATAATGGGGGTTGTAATGTGCGATCGGTGTACTGCGTGTGTTGGCTTTGCGAAACTATCGAAATTTGGCACAAATTTGCAATGAAATTGCTAGTAAACTTGGTCTATGTAAATTAATCTGATTGTAAGTGGGCTACATAATCATTATGAAATGAATAACTCTCACCAAAAGGTATGTATGAAATATGTGGCTGCCGGTGTATGCATTGTTGTTGCTTGTCTGTCAGCTTTAGGAGCTCAGAACCAGAATCGGCATATATGGATAAATCCCGAGTTTCAGGAAAATCGGTATACATGGACAAATCCCAAGTTTCAGAAACCCCAGGAAAAAGAACTCCAAAACGGCCTCCCAAGTGTCCTAGGGGATCTTAGGCGTGACGCTCCTCCTAAACCTCCTCTATGGATAAATCCCGAGTTTCAGAAACCCCAGGAAACAGAACTCCAAAACGGCCAATTCCCAAGTGTCCTAGGGGATCTTAGGCGTGACGCTCCTCCTAAACCTCCTCTATTGATTCCCAGGTTTATATCATGGGAAGAGTATGAGAGAGAGGGGGAGGAACATAATAGAAAGATGGAGGATAAGAGGTTACGAGCCTTGCGAAGAAAAACGAGACCTATCAACTTGCCGAAAAATCTTATTCAACTTTACAATGAAATGTTCAATGAAGAATATAATTGTGATTTATCAGATTCATACTAAGCCTCCGGGTTGCTCAATTTCTGGAGCAGAAACTTCGCGGCGAGTGTTTCCGCCTTCTTCCTTGAGGGGCCGCTTGCAGTGACTTTTTCGTTTCCAATGGAAGCTGAGACTGTGAATGTTGGGTTATGATCCTGGCCTGTTACAGAGACTATGTCGTATTGTGGAGCTGCACCAGTTTCACGCTGGCATACCTCTTGTAGTTTAGTCTTTGGATCGTAGTTAACATCGTCGTAACAGTTGAAGATTTCGTCCCAGCAGCGTATTATCACAGCCTTCGCTGAGTCGTATCCTCCGTCAATGAACACTGCCCCAAGGACTGATTCCATCGCATCTGCTAGCACTGTTTCGTTCGTACGAAGGTGATTACCTGCAGTGACCAGGTGCTGATCGAGTTCCAGTTTCAGGGCGACTGCTTTGCATGAATCAGCGCAAACGAACGCAGCGAACATCTTAGCCATCGTCCCTTCCTCAACATTGAACTTAGCGAAGATAAATTCTGCAATGACTGCTCCAAGAATTCTATCCCCAAGAAATTCTAGTCTCTCGAATTGCAGAGCGTAGCGCTTGATGCTAGAATGATGGAGAGCGCTCTTGAGGAGCGATATATTTCTAAATGAATGTCCTAACTTTTCCTCAAGAGCCTCAGTCACTGTGATATCATTTTAGCAGTGTGCAGAATCTCTCGAATCGCATTGAGAACGGCCACTTGAACACCTCCCAGAACGAGCACTTGGATGAGAAGAATATACACTCTGCTCTGCCCATAATGTGGCTAAGAGGTATGAATCCAACGGCCTCCATCACTCTGCTATCCTTTGAATTATCTCTGTTATCGCCCATCATGAAGTAGGAATTTTCCGGAACGTCGAAAGGCCCGACGTTGTCGAGATCACCGCTGCCGAACTCATCTCTCTTTATTATAATGTGATCATACCCGTTCGGAAGATGCTCGATATACCTCTTGAAGATGACGTATTCGGAGTCTTCGTCGATTATGGAATATTCACCATCTGGTGTTAACTCGGCTGGGATATCGTTGATATGCACGACGCCGTTGATGATCTGGATCTTATCGCCAGGAATTCCTATGATCCTCTTGATGTAGTTCTGATTCTTATCTTTCTCATTTCTAAATACCACTATGTCGCCTCTTTGTGGAGCACCGCTTGCGAATAGCCTCTTCGTAATCCTGGGGAGCGGGAAGGTGAACGTCCCTATCCTGAATGAGTCATTAGAGTATCCATAGCAGTATTTATTTACGATCAGAAAATCTCCTACGAGGAGAGTTGGAATCATTGAGCCAGATGGAATCTTAAACGGCTGGTAAAGAAAGCAGCTTACTGTAATGATAGCAAATAATGTCCATCCCCATTCCTTGACACTAGCTAACAGCCTCTTGTTCATACTTTGGATCGCTGCTCAAAATTTTACTGTAATCCATTGTAACAGAAAAACAGGGTGGCTATGTAACATTATGCTTTGGGAGTTCCTTTCACACATCTCTAATCGGTGAATCACCTAACGGTGATTCCGGTTCCAACACTCACTCCCCTTTGGACTAACCCAATTATAACAATTTACTCCACTCTAGTTGTCAAGGCACGCTATCGCT
>JAITIT010000061.1 GCA_031279295.1 Holosporales bacterium
ATTGCGCCGTTCATATCGTGTGCCATGTCGTTCATGATGCCGCTTACTGATGCCCTCAGTCCGCTTACTGTGCACTCTATCTGCTGTTTCCATAATTGTGCTATGGTATACATTGCCCAGATCCATGCCGCACAATCTTCTATTTGCACTCCTGCCAAGTCTGCCATTACTCTGGTTGCCAGTTCCCACGTTTGGTATATGTGCAATTGCTGCATTCTCGCCTCCGTTAGGGTGGTTGCTATCCTCTGTACTTTTTTCTTCGCTGGTAGCTCCTCTATTGCGTATTCTATTTTTCTGAGTTGCTCGAAGTCGAGGCACAGTAGTGTTTCACTCTCGTCCGCTTTCCTCGCTGGTATTATGACGCTCTCATCGTTTATCACGGGGCGTGGGTTGCTGGTTGGTACGGCAGGTATCCGGCCCGGTGACATTGCTCCTGCTGTTTCCTCTGCTCCCGTTATCCCTATGGCTATCATGGCTCCTATAACTCTATGCCTTATTCTTCCTTTTGGTGTCATTGTTGCTGCCCGCTTTGCTAGCTGTGCTCGATCGTTCGGGCACCCGCGCTAGTCGTCCTTCTACCAGAAAATTATACCACCATACGTACCATACTTCAACGGCCTACAAATCCAAATATACCAGAAAAGTAACGTATAAAATCCCTGGGATGAGTATTAATAACCATTAATTTCAGGAGGATCTCTAGCGTAACATTACTTATCACAATATTTCATTACGAAATCCATAGACCCGATCCCCCGTGCGCTGTAATATTTCAGTTTCTCAAAGCCTCCACCGGATCTAGCTTCGCAGCCTTCCGTGCAGGACATAGCGCTGCTAGCAATGATAACACCAGCGACAGTAGTACTATGCATGTGACCTCGCCCCAATCGATCATTGACGGTACCTTCGACAGGAAATAGATCTCCTCACTGAAGAGTGTGGACTGCGAAAGCCTTTCCAAAAAATTCTTGATCCTGTCGATGTTAAGTGACACTGCAAGCCCAAGCGCAACTCCTAGCCCGGTTCCTAAGATACCAACCGTAGCGCCTATCAGGAGAAAGATCCTGGAGATCGAGCGTCTTAGCGTCCCTATCGTCCTGAGAATCGCGATGTCTCGTACCTTGCTGTTTGTCAGCATTGTAAGTCCAGAGATGATGTTGAACATTGCGACCAGTACGATGATGCTTAGTATCAAGGTCATCACATTCTTCTCGACAACAACTGCGTGAAAGATGCTGGCGTCGGAGTGCTGCCAATCAAGGACCGAAAAATCTTTACCTAATGCAATCGCTATTTTATCTGAGACAGCCTTCACGTTCTCTGCATCCCTGACGAAGACTTCAATCTGCGAGACCCCTTTCCCATCATTAAAAAATTGCTGTCCGGCTTCTAGTGGCATGATGACGATGTTCTTATCGTACTCACTCATGCCGACCTCGAAGATACCCGCGACGGTGAAGGTCTCATCTTTTGGTAGGCTACCAAATGGCGTTACTACCCCATCCGGGATAAATAGCTTCACTGAATCTCCAACATCAAGTCCGAAAATCTCAGCCATCCTACGGCCTATCAAAACTCCATGGTTTTTGAAAGCTTGGGCATCGCCGGCTTTGATGTTGTCATAAACAGAATATTTTGATTTCAGCGAGTCTAGCGACATGCTCTGGATCAAGGCCCCTCTCGCGAATCCTTTAGCGATAACGATCGCCTGCCGTTCAGTCTGCGGTATGGCGTTTGTAACAGAGCGGTCAGCTTTTCTGATGATATCAACAGCGTTGTCGTAGTTGATAATCGGAGTCCGCATGTATGATTGTACGACGATGTGCCCCTTCATCCCAACGATCTTCTCGAGGAGTTCATGGCGAAAACCATTCATCACCGAGGTTACAATTATCAGGGTTGCCACCCCAAGGGCTATTCCTATGAACGAAAACAACGTTACCACATAGGCAAACCCAGAGTTCTTCCTGGAACACAGATACCGCGCAGCTATGAATCTTTCTATCATTAAATTATCTCGCGCATACGTGGTGCCCGGAAGAAGACTCGAACTTCCACGGAGTTTCCCCCACACGCACCTGAAGCGTGCGCGTCTACCAATTCCACCACCCGGGCACTCCTTCTGAGTATACAACAGTGACGGAGAGTTAGTAAATGAACATCGATGACGTTGCGTAAAAGACACACATCAACATCAATTATGGGCTTTTGTGGTTTTTGTATTCCACCCAGCGACGGGTTGTTCGTACAATTTAAGCTGTTGGGGTACAGTGGTGCGTCGATGCTACTTAGTGTAAGAACTGCTAACATAGTTGTGTTCTGTGTTGCTTTAGCATTATTCCTGGTATCGACCTCATCAGAGTTTTTCGCTGGAATTCAGCCGTGCCAGTTATGCCTCATTACGAGGTACTTGTATCTGTTGGTTGTTGTAATAGCTGCTGGGTCACTGAGATGGCCCTGCGTTAAAGGTCTCGTACTGGCGGTTTTGTTCTGTACCTTCGCGTTCGGCGTCTATCATCTAGGTGTTGAAAGTCACTGGTGGACGGGGCCACGGAGCTGCGTTGCAAAACTTCCAACTATTGATACAATGACTGATGAACTAGTGGATCAAATCAATGACACAAAGATGTACTGCGACAAGGTGAACTGGAGGATATTCGGAGTATCTTCGACATTGTGGAGTTGCGCAATAGCGGCACTTCTCCTTTGGATCATTAGCGTTGCGTATACCCTCGATTTTTATATGAGAAAGTTGGAGCGTGCGCAAAAGAATTGACGCACCATTCCTGTCGAAACTTAGTGGTGGTCCTGTGTATATCAAGGCCACAGACGACTTGCTAAAGTCGGTTGTTGACGAGATAGGAAACATCCTGTCATCGAGGTTAATGATTCCAAACGGCTATGTGGACGGTGACGTATATAGCTTCCCGTTCGCGTATGGAGTGCGAGACTTGCAATCGGTCGGTATATCGCGTGAGAATCTTGATGCGTTTAAATCACATTGCCGGAAGGCAATACTAAGATTCGAATGCAGGATCTCAGATGTTGAAATCGGCGACATCTCCTTCGATAAAACAACCCAACATCTCAGAATGGATGTATCCTTCACATTGAAGGACCAGTTAACCAAGTTCACGACAGTGGTTACAATCACTTAAAAGAAGCAGCGTACTGCAATGGGCATATACAACATCGTTGTCCTACGGGACTTAAATGGATCATACTCATACTCGTGTGATGATGTGTTGCAAATTGGGCAACTAGTCATCGTCAACTTTAGGAACAGCTGTGTCGTTGGAATAATCGTTGAGGTGGGAGGCTCAACCTTTACCGGCAAGATCAAGAAAATCGACTCAATCCTGCCATACTCGCTCCCAGAGCAGTACGTTACATTCGCACAGTTTGTGTCTAGGTACTACTTCTCGAAGCTTGGATCTATCTTCAAGTCAATCATTCCATTTTCGATAGAGTTAATACTCTCACCGGAGAAAAGTATTGATAGGACAGGAACTGGGATTGCAGTGGATGTAGTCTTAAGCCATGAACAGATGTCAGCAGTAGGTTGCCTTAAGAAGTTCAAAGATACATTCAGGGTCAGCTTATTGCATGGTATCACTGGTTCTGGTAAGACGGAAGTGTTTTTAGAGTTTCTGAGAGAAAGTATCGATAGGCAAATCCTTATCCTCGCCCCTTAAGATGCACTGTCAAAAGAGCTGGCTAAGAGCGTCTCCAACAGGCTAGGAGCAGAAATCCTCATCTGGCACAACTCCATATCAAAAGCAAAGAAACTAGAGATATGGAGAAAGGCAATCCTCGGTAAGCGCATCGTTGTAATCGGAGCGAGGTCAGCTATCTTCATTCCGTTCAGTAATCTGGAAGCAATAGTCGTTGACGAAGAGCATGATGTGTCATTTAAGCAAGATGAGGGACATATCTACAACGCGAGGGACATGGCTGTTTATCTCGGTTATCTCCTCGATATCCCAGTGATCCTCTCATCAGCAACACCTTCCATGGAATCGTACAGTCATGCAAAGAGCGGGAAGTATGAGTATGTACGTCTTGTATCGAGGTACTTCAAAAGAGCCTCACTCCCGACGATGATTCTGCACGATCTTAGGAACGAGAAATCATACGGTAGCCTAAGTCAATACTCCATCTGCAAGATCAGAGAATGTTTGGCTTCAAACAAGCAGGCGCTCGTGTTCGTGAACCGCAGGGGACATACTCCAAAGGTACTATGTAGGTCGTGTGGGTGGAAGGTGGAGTGTCGCACATGCTCTGCCTGGTTATGTTATCACCACAGCACAGATGAGCTTGTATGCCACTACTGTGGGTACAAAACAAGTATGCCAAGCTGTTGTCATGAATGTGGAAAGGAGAACCTAATTGGAATCGGCACAGGAATCGAGAAGGTCTTTCATGAGTGTGCCGAGATCTTTCATGGGGCAAACATATCGGTGCTATCAAGCGACACTATGAATACTCCTAACAAGATTTCGAAAGCTATTGAGAAGATCAAGAACAATGAGACAAACATCATCATCGGAACTCAGCTCATAGCAAAGGGACATAACTTTGATAACCTTAACACTGTGATTGTAACATGCGCCGATGCGCTTCTGTATGGAGATGACTTCCGAGCGACAGAGCGAACGTTCCAAATGATTCAGCAGGTCTCAGGTAGAGCAGGTCGTACAGATAGTCGTGGAGCAGAGGTCGTGATACAAACGTACAATCCGGATGACGAACTCATGCAATACCTGAAACATAATGATTTCGACGGGTTGTATGAGATGGAGCTTCGTAATCGACAAGCGTTGGGAATGCCGCCATTTGGGAAAGTGGTGAGCATCATAGTATCATCGTTATCCGAGAAGGCTCTTTCTTCCTTCGCAAATACATTGGTCCGCACAGCCCCAAAGAGTCCTGGCATCAAAATCCTGGGGCCGATACAACCGCCAATCTATAAGATACGTTCTAGGTATAGGCAGAGGATCGTGGTACTGTCCAGCAAGCCACTACATGAGTACATCAACAGGTGGCAGGAATCCTGGAAAGTTCCAAGTAGCATAAAACTAATGATAGACGTTGATTCTTACAACTTTATGTAAGATCAAATTATAACTACCCACTTGAGTTGATAACAACTGTTCACCAGCTAAAACCGCTGATCTGCCTTTCTCTTAGAATCTGTCATCACAAAAATTTGGCCCCATAGAATTAGCACATTACTGAGACATGTGAGACAAGAGTGATTGATGTTGTGAAGGTGGAGTAGAGAGGATGTTTATAGTGATACTAATATGATAGAGGATACAGTATGTGGAATACAAGGTATAACACATATAGACCCCA
>JAITIT010000031.1 GCA_031279295.1 Holosporales bacterium
TCTATCTTCTTCCCATGCTCATCCGTCCCAGTCGAGAAAAATACATCATGCCCAAGCATCCTATTAAACCTGGCAAAGATGTCACATACGATAGTAGTGTATGCATGACCGATGTGTGGCTTGGCATTGACATAGTATATGGGAGTCGTGATATACAGTGGGCGCATCCTGAGGTATTCCAGTAACATGCATATGGTACATGCGAAATCATACACAATAAGTGACAGCCAGTGCAAGGCTATGACATTAGAGACCATTGTCACGAGACAGATACTGGCACATCATCAACCAACAGATCTGTAGTAATGCCAGCATACCATCTGCATCCACTGTCAGATGTATGCTTACTGTTGATTCTTCTTTTGATACATTCATCTCCTGATTGCCTCTTTTTCCCCCTGCTGCATGTTTAAGAAGAGGCATAATGTAAAGCATTCCTGAAGATGAAACAGTGGAGGGGGACAGTAGCGAGGTATTGTAAGAGCGTTGCTTCAACAGTAACGGCAGTTCAAATATGTTGGTTGATGATGTGGCTGTCCGTATCTGTCTCGTGACAATGGTCTCTAGAGGATTCATAACCTGAATCGATAGAGCTTTCCGAATGATAATCAGCGCTATCAAGAGTAACAAGACACTGAGGGCGTTCTGCGGAAGTTTGAGAGCCCATACATAAGCATTCGAGCACCGGGATCGTAGCAGTCTATTATGAATGGTTAGGGAAGAAATCTAGCGAATTGAATGATAGATGAGCATTCGTAGCAGTCACCAGCAAGGAAAATTTTGGAGTATGAGAATAAAGACCTCACGACGTGTTTCACATATATCCTCGTTTCCTTGATCGGGATTAGCTCTATCAAGTCTAGTATTAATAGGATTTTCAGATGTCTGATGCTCCTTTGGTATTTCGCAACGTTTCCCTCTCCGCAGTTGTAGGCGGCTATGGTGTAAACGATATTGTTACTATATTTCTTGAGCAGTCTGAGGAGGATAGAGGCACCGAGTTTGATGTTGGTCTGTCTATCGAATAACGATTTTCCCATATAAAATTTAAGCCGCTTGCTTTCGTACTGTGCCGTTGACGGCATGACCTGCATAAGGCCGACAGCACCCGCATGACTTACTGCACTTGCCCTGAAGTTACTCTCGCGGTGTATTACCGCGTGAACGAGGCTCATAAAACACGGATTCTTGCTGACTTTGAGGATGTGGGCTTTATCAGATGGATCCAGCACCTTATACGCTGGGCTCTGCAAAAAGTACCTCTGTCTCTTGGCATTCTCAGCAATCAGGACAGCCATCTCATCGTTAGTCGTAGCGATATTGAGCAGTAACAATTCCTCCATGGGATCCGCAATCTCCTGGATGAGCTGTATGTAGAAATATCGGGACATACTTCTATCGGGAACAGAGAGCAGCACTTGAACAAGTTCCCTGTTGTAAAACACCATCTCTGTTGCAGCTGGGATGAGCGCATTACTCATAGCCGCAACAATATCGTCACCGCCGAGAGAGCTCGCCCTCATATTTGCGATGTAGCCATAGAAGGTAGATGGGTGTTTTGCTGCTTTTGTGTACCACTCAAGGGCGTGCAGAACATCACCGTTAGCATGGTGTACCTCGGCTAACCAGAATGCATTCTTGCTCAACCGTATTGCGTTTACAGAGTTCTTATATGCTGTTTCAAAGTGAGCAATTGCATGTCTGCTATCACTGAGGAATCTGTAGGATATATATCCCAACAGCCACTCGCCCTTCGCCACCCTTTCGTCATTCGGTCCTCCATCAACCTTATACTTACTCATCACGCCATACGCAAGCTTGGGATTTCCAGAGCGTAGCATCTCAAATGCTACATGACGTCTCTGGTTGAAGAACGCGCTACCGTATCTTTCCTCGTCGTCGTTCGATAGCATGAGTATGTCTGCTGCAGCTTTGTACTTTTTCTGATCGATGAGTTTTTGCACGATGGCGTGTTTCTTGTCAGTATCTACAAGGTCGCTTCTGGAGTATCCCCATGTTTTCTTGTTGACAAATTTTTTGAGAAAGCCGGAGATGTATATTCTAATCTCCCTCGACACAATCTTCTTCAATGCAACTAACTGCTTCACGTTTGTCAAACTAACCAGTCGCTTCGCTTTCTTAGCATCGTCGATGGAGGTTATATAATCCTTGTACCGAGTGCGAAAATCTACAATGAACTCAGGGGCTAAGTTTTGGAGTATCCACGTTTGCTTGATATAGATTCTTGCGTAATTCGGTTCATGCCTGAGCAGGCGATCTATATATGCCACAATCCCCTCGCGTGTTCTTGGCGAGTATCTCTTGAACCACTTGATTACCAGGTCATCTGGAGTTGAAGCTATTATCTTCATCTCAGCGGTTTTCACGCTCTCCTGAAATAATGGCCAGTGAGGATTGTCATAGAAAAAGTGGAACACCTTTGCACAGTCATTTGGATTTGAGATTGCTTCAATCCATGTGTTGTACTTTGCGATAATGCGATCTTTACGCGTGCTGGCTGATGAGGTGAATAATGGTACTGCACATACGATGAGCACAATGACTTTAGCAATACAACTCGCTAATGACATATGTAACCTCGTGAGTTTCGCCGTAATTAATCTTATCTCAAAATCCGGCGATGTTCCGCAATTTTGTATGAATTTTCCCTTGCTTTCTATAGAATGATCGTACGCCGAGTCGTGGGTTGTTTGCAATGACACAGACCAGCAAGAAGATTTTTCAGATTCCTCTTGACATCAACTGGCATGAGGGGATGTTACTATCCCAGCACCATTTCCAACAGAACGACTTGCGAGCCTTCAGAGTGCTCTCTACGCAGATTAGATTGTTGTCATCGAATCACTACGGCATCAGGCACTTGCGAATAGATACTGTTGCACTCACAGATGGCTATCTTAGAATAAGGGAACTTGAGGCTGTTTTTCAAGATGGGCTAATCCTAAGTTTTTTCCCAGAGAAGAATGAGAACCTAAAGCCTATTAACTTGGATCTTAATACCGCGATGCAGGACGGTACCAATGAAGCAACGGTATACTTGGCAATCGCCGAGAGTTCCGATGATATATCTCCGATTCTTGGGAACCCAGCGCGCTTCTACTCCGTGGATGGCAACATTGTGCACGACGAGAATCTCAAGGATAACGAGATACGCATACCAAGGCTGTTTCCAAACGCCTTCCTGCATATGGGCGATACTGTACCTGATTTTTGCATTGGGTTCCCACTCTGTGTTATCATCAAGACGGATGGAGTGTGCCATATCAAAAACAGGACCCCTCCGTGTTTTTTCATAGAGAAGCATTTCCCTTTGTGGAAGAGGTGTGAGAGCCTCGCTATATCCATCAGAGAGAAGGTTGTGTTCCTTGCTGAGAAGCTGAGGAATCTTGTAGCTGACAGCGCATCACATGAGACTGCAGGAATGTTGTCTCAGATCTCGTCCATCATGCCTGGATTCGAAGCACTGATATACAGCAACGAGATCAGACCATGTGAATTATACCAGGCACTTGCAACCGTTCTCGGGGAGGTATCAGTTCTGATCCCAGCCGACATCGTGCCTGTCATGAAGCCGTACAACCACTGTGACATAGATTCATGTATGTACCCAGTAATTAATCTGATAGAGCACTACATAGCTACGATAGAGCGGGGTTTCGCGGTGCTGCCATTCAACAAGAGGGAGCGCCTGTTCTATAGGTACATATCTTCTGATGATCTAGCGAGGACAATCGGGAAGAAACTGTACATAGGTATCAGAGTCGAGAAATCCTGCAGTATCTCGGCAGTGGAATCGTGGATGAACGATGCTGTGATAGTCTCAGACTTTGTCATTGAGGATGTAAGAATTAAGCGAACTAAAGGAGCCAGTAGGATTCCAATAAGGCAAGAGATCATGTCTAAAATTCTGCCAGGAATCGGCACAGTTGTATTTGAAGTAAGCATCAATGATGAGTTCATCAGAGGAGAGCAGAACCTGCATGTCTTTAATCCATCCAATACCTCCAAGGTGCAGCCGATCGAAATTAATCTGTACCTTCCAAAGGGCGGGAAGGGAATCTAGATGAGTTTCAACACAAGCGACAGTGCCATTGTGCATGGATTCCAGGCGTTCTACTACGAGCTGCTAAGATGCAAGGAGAAGGCTCTGAGTTTGTATTCTTCATACGATGCTTCTGTATCAACTCAGGAGACAAGTACTGGTGCTTCAGATGTCACAAAACAAAATGGTGATAATATCGAGGGCGCTGTAGTAGCGATACAGAAGAGAATGATAAAGGTCATTGAGGATGTAACCGAGGTAATGCTCGTGGAATCCAGATCTGCTCCACGGTACGTAGGAGATGCGAAATACATTATCACCGTTTTGGCGGATGAAACATTTTTGAACCTCAAGTGGGATGGAGCAACATTTTGGAGGATGACACTCTTGGAAAAGCAGTTGTTTCAAACCGAGGTTGCCGGTGACAAGTTTTTCAGCATGGCCGACGAAATCATAGTTGATGTTAGGAATGAAGAGATGGCCTTCTTGTACCTGATGGCTTTGAGTCTTGGGTTTAAAGGAAAATACCGCGGCACCACTAACTCTGATGAACGGATAACGTGGTACAAAAGCCGGCTGCATGCCATGTTGAACACTAAGCAATCTAGGCTGTTCTTCCCAGGGCGTACTCACATGATTAGCTCATGCTATGAGTACACACACTTCGAGAGCGACGATAGCTACCTTCCCGATCACCGCTTCTGGTCATGGTGCATCGCATCTGTCGTGGTGGGATACATCATTGTATCGTACATTGTATGGTGCGGAATCACCGGGGAGATCGGTGATCTACTGAAACAGATATCTAACCAAACGAAGCAAGGACCATTGATATGACCTACTTGGTGTCTCTATGAACTTTTTCGGACAGCTCATTAGTAGCATCGTCTCTTGTATTAAGGACGGCGGCATATCATTACCAATGATAATATGCGTCGTCCTGGCGATCGCATTTATCGCGATGCTTCTTGTGACGGTATTTACTCTCATTTCATTGAAGAGAGCTGAGATCAAGGCGAAGAAGGTCATAGACATCCCGCCATCTGCAATGCAGGATGACACTACCAATGCTGATGAGATTCCAAATGATCCGGATGCAGGCAGTCCATGGCCCATCGGTGAGTTAATCAATAAGTACCTGATCATGCGGGGATACATACGCGCAAATGGTGTTGTTAAATCATTCTTTAAGGCTCTAGATTTCCTGCGGAATTCATTGGGAACTGGGTACAAATACAAGCTTCCATGGTACATGATGGTTGGCAGTAACGGCTCCGGGAAATCATCTCTTATGAGCGGGTTCACGAGCAACGAGATTTATAATGATGATGAAGAAGATTCCCAATGCACGTGGTGGTTCCTGAAGAGTGGCGTCATCCTGGATATCAAGGGATCTGTGTTTATGCCGGACGGTGGTTCTGATGCCGACGAGAAAAGCTGGAACATCATCATGGACATGCTGTCACGATACAGGTCTGCAAAACCACTGAACGGCATCATCTTTACAATTTCAGCGGAGGAGCTGTATGGCAAGGGCAAGCTGTCACCGGAGGACTTAACTAAGAAGGCTCAATTCATTGCACGCAAGTTACACTTCGCACAGAACTACCTCTGCATGAAACTGCCAATCTATGTTGTTGTAACGAAGACTGATGTGATCCCTGGCTTCCAAAGCTTCTGTTCTGAGGTCCCTGTTAGGAACAGAAACAATATGCTGGGATGGTCGTCTCCATATTCTATTGATGTCGTATATAACCCAAAGGTGATCGATGAGGGATTCTCAACACTGGAAGGTGAGCTCAACGTCATCAGGATGGAGATCCTGGCCGAGAGTTTCACAACCACGACGAGAGATGGCATCTTCGTGTTTCCCAGTGAGTTACTTACAATAAAGCATTCCCTCGGGATTTATATAGACAGTCTCTTCAAGTCTGCATCCGTTGATGAGAGGTTCTACTTCAGGGGGTTCTACTTTACGGGTGACAGTAAGATGATGCCATTCCTGCCATCCAGCAGTAGCGGTCAACCTTACGAAACGCTGGCAACAGTTGGAACTCCGGATGCTGATTTGAATGAGGTTGGCAACGTATCAGTTTCCTTTAAGAGCGAACTATTCACTCCAAAGAAGATATTCTTTTTCGATGATCTCCTGATGAAGAAAATCTTTGCGGAAGCCGGGATGGCATCCCCCATGAGGTCGAAAGTCTACCGTGCCAATAAATCCATATTCATCGCAAAAGTATCAACGGCAGCGTTCGTTGCAATTGGTAGTTATGGGTTGTTCAATGCACATGATGTGCTGCAGCATGATAGGAACGTATTGTACCCATCCCTCTTCAAGATATCTTCCCTTATCAAAAACGCAGGAGATCTTACATACAAGAATCTGCAGGAGGACGGTAACGAGATCCTGGCAGATTGCACCAATAGCCTTCTCATGATGATGCAGCAGCTGAACAACATGAAACTGTCATCTGTATTCGTACCGGCGTCGTGGTTTAGCTCAATCAACAGAGTCCTAACGGATACTCTTAGAACGTCATACCAACGTGTGGTCGTTAGGACGATATATATGAACCTAGTTTTAAAGGCACGAAAGCTGCTGAACATGAAACCAGAGGCACGCTCCTCCGGCATTGCTCATGTCCTAAATCCGAGCAACAGCGCGGAATATGCGCAGTTGAAGCAGTATGTCTTCGGGCTCATTGAGCTGGAGAAGAATATCAAGAAGTTCGACTCTCTGCGGACATCCGGCGACCCGGACGACTTGAATGATCTGATCTCCTATACATTCCGTGGATCGTTGTCAGCTGAGTTTTTATCCAATTATCAGGAGCTACGTCGCATCTTAATGAACACTCCATTTCCTCCTATCAATTTGGCACCATATAAAGATGTTGCATACAACACCTTGATCACTCTCTTTCAGAGTTACATCGATGCCATATTTACAACGAAATCTGCGAACAGCATCATATCGTCGCTGACTGGGTTTGTGACTAAACTGACGAGGCAGAAGCTGGATAAAATTCCAGATTGCTCTAAGTTCATATCTTTCTCAAAGGACCTAACCGAGGTGTGCAAGAACCTTGGGGAAGAGGGGAAGACGTGGCTGGATAAGGATGTCTTCGAGGCAGACAATGATTATGACTCTTTCCTCGATGGAGTTGAAGCGCTGTTCGGAAAGGACGTATCCCAGAAGCTGTTCGATGTAACGGCAGTTAACTTCGAACATCTCAAGGTCAAGCTATTCGAGTTCGATGAGATGCTGAAGCGCGATGCAACAAAGCCAGCAGTTGCCGTGAAGAAGAAGCTATCTGCAGAAAGGGTGGTTCCATCAAGCGGAATCTTCACATTGGAGAGATGCCTGGCATCTTTGTGCGCTGAACCCTTCATGGAAAGGCCAGGAGACTATCGGCTAATTACCGACATTCCAGAAGGTAAGATGATCTTCTGGGATGATGACCTGGTGCAGTATGCCTACGACATCGGGAAACGCTATGAGCAATTCATGGCAACCAGCATCAAGGAGTTTCCGAAGGCGCTTCAAGAGGGAGTTACGTTACTCGCACAGTCGAACATGTCGAGTGTCATCGCAAGTACGATTGCGAAATCTCAGAGCTTGGTAGATGCACCAACTGGCATTACTCCGGAGATTACATCTGAGGAGATTCTGCAGAAACAAGTAACCGAGCTTAAGGGAGTGGCTCACAGGATTGTTAATCTCCTAGGTATCCTGCGGAGTGACAAATTCGCATTCGTCTTTGGGAATTTGAGGAGCGTGCTGAACGTCATAGGGTTCACACTATTGAACCATATCGATAGGCTCCTCAAGAGTCAAAAGCCATACATCCCAGCTGACCTAACATTCAAGTTTTGGAATGGAGAGAGTGGAGCTGGGCTCGCTGCCTTTTCCTCGGCGGATACGGAGGAGCTGCAACTGTACATACAACTGCAGCGCAGCATAATCTCAAGGCTGGCACTGGACTTTGCAGATCCGATTGTTGAGTTCCTGAACTCCGATGTTGTGTTCGATCAAAACTTCGGGAATCATCAACAGCTGGTGAAGTGGACCAGGATCGTGAACTCAGTGAAGGGACTTCAGAAGAAGGATCCATCAAGCTCAGTAGCTGCGATCGAGAGGTTTATCATGCGGCTTCTCAATGGATATACTATTGATGATATAACATCAAAGATAGACATTAAATCGCTGGCTGGAGAGTCAGGTGACTATTTCATTAAAATCAAGAAGGATATTGAGCGCGGGTTGATGGCGCGTGCTGAAGTCCTGTTGCGGCAACGAAACATCGCTAGGTACAACGCGCTGCGAGATTACTACACGAAGCACCTGGATGGGAAATATCCGTTTGCAAATTACGATAAGGCTCAGCGTGTCGCTACTGATGCAGATATTGATGCCGTGAGAGAGTTCTTCAAGATGTACGAAGAGTTTGGTGGAAGACCTGAGAAGGTACTAGACCAAATATACCAGCTTGGAGACGATGCGAAGGCTCTATATGAGTTCATGCAGAAGATCCATGACCTCAGGTTGTTCTTCGGGAACTTCCTTAAGAGTCAGTACGAGGTAATGAAGGTAAATCTGGAAGCAAACTTCGATGTTAACAAACGAGAGGAGGCCAATACGGACTACCTCGTTGACAAGGTATTCAAGCCCAATAACGATGCTGTCATCGAACCGATATCGCAAGATAAGTCAGGACTGTGGTACTTCGGTGAGCCCATTGAATTTAACTTCAGGTGGGCTGATGGAGATGAACAGGCTAACAAACCTGTGGCTGACCATAATGATCCCGACCTAATAATAGATGGCACAACCGCAAAATTCCAATGTGTAGGTAGCTTCGCTGCTCTGAGGATGCTGCAAAAATACAGGACCGATTCTGTGAATGCTGAGCAGTTGGCTCCTAATCAAATGGTCCTTGGATTCAGAATCCCACTCAACAATGGTAAAGACGCTAAGGTATTCGTTGGTATCACGGCCTCTGTTCCGAAGCAACCAGGAGAGCCATCTGCAGCCACATTGAGGATCCCAATGCCAGCTGGCAAGATGCCGGAAATTCCATCCTCCGTTACTGCAGTTGCGAATGAGGCTGTCCTTGTATCTAAGGCTATATCACTGCCTGGGGAGTCAGATGCTGTGATAGACCAGGTTATCTTGGGTGCAGACGATCCACAATCAGGCCAGGGTATAGAGCGCAAGCGGAAATCAACTGGCTCGGAGAAACCGAAAAACACCAGACCACAGCCTACTGCAGCAACTGAACCCGAATCACATGATGCTAGGACCAAGAATGAGATAATGGATATACTGAAGTCCAACAAGCCTCCGGAAACGTCCGACACCGATACGCTCGTTGAAGTAGCCGAAGAACCAATAGGTTAGTGCAGTTGCTTAGATAGTCTGCTTAAATGCCTAAAATGAAGCAAAACAACTAGGCAATTATTCCTTATCCATATTGGTATGACTGTTGCTGAAAAGGCACATATCTCCGTAATTTGTTGGGAGCAAAGGCATATACTATTTGCTCCATTGTATCGTGACGATTTAGCATGATGTGTATGGTTGGTTATGTTTAAAATATGATGAAGGAGACACAATGAAAATACGGAAGATTACAGCCGCGGCGACGCTGCTAGCCGCGATAGCACCGGATAGTGGACACGCGGCAACAATGGGGGGCGGTGGATTCTACACCGGACTCGGGGCAGGCTTCGGCTGGGGGGGATACACCGCCAAGGGCAACGCCACCATAAGCGGTGCAGCTCGGGCCGCAGATATCAAGCTGAAGAAGGGCAAACCGCTAGTCCTGGTGTTCGCTGGATACGACTTCTGCTGGGACTCGTTCATACTCGGCCTCGAGCTGCGGGGGGGATATCATATAGGCAAGGCGAAGAAGCCAGTCAAGCTGGGTGCAGACGCGGGCCTGATAGAAGGCACGATAATAATGAAGAGCACGGCACACGTCGGAGTTGACATACGCGCGGGAGTCACCTACCAAGAGTTCACCGT
>JAITIT010000046.1 GCA_031279295.1 Holosporales bacterium
AGTTGCCGGATTGAGTCGGCTGCTGGATTTCTAGTATGGTTTGGCAACTACCGTCATCGAGCGGATGGTCTTTTGGAGGCGTGTAAGGTGTCTGTGGTGCATCAGCATCCGTCGCCATCTTGTATTGGGCAGATGGCAGCAGATGGTATCTGTCCTGGTCAGCGGTGAGGTATCCCTTAGCTGCCGCACTCTTCTCGTGCGCACCGTCGCGACACGGTCTCTCCGCTCTATGGATTTTCATCATCGTGGATCCGCCTTCCTCACCGTGTATTCGACCTGCAGCCTCATATTGGCGGTTTGTTCTTTTGCCGATCCACCAGTGCTACTCCATCCGTTCCTACAAGCGTTTGTATCCTTCAATTGTACGTACCCCCAGCCAATTTTGGGAGCTCCTATAATTTCGCATTCCGTGTGTCTCGCTATCTGCGCCGCCCTCTCGTATGCATCCAGTATTGCTTTTCCCATCATCTCTCTCTCTATCCGCGGCATGTCCTTATACTCGTATGAGCGGTAGTATGTGGCGGTGATTCCGTCGCTTGCTAACGCATCCAAGGCCTTCTCGGCATTCTCCGCCTCTGCTAGACGTGTGGTACTCAGGCGAATTGTTTGCGATGCCGTTACTATGTCGTTGCCGCTGTTGGTCGTTTTTGACTGACTTATACAGCGTGGTTGAGTGTGGTAGTCTGCATCTTTCACGAGTCCGCAGTTGTTCAGAACCTCGATAATTCGTTTCTTGGCGTTTTTGGAGGCATCGACCGCCCCTTTAACATTATCGTGCGTTGTAGAGTAGTCGATGCTCATCACCAGCATGTCTGCCGTTATCTCCTGCTCGGCTGTACCTTCGACTTGTATGTGCCCGAGTCCATTGTTCTCTGCCATACGTTGGCTGTGCAGTATGCACCCTATTATTATGCTGCTTCCAACCATACAGCAACCCAATATACCCGCGGTATTTTTTAAACTTTGCATTTGCGCTATTTAAGTAATTTATATACGCTCACTATAAATACTAACCAAGATACAGTATTATGTCAATAATCGCCTTCTTCTTTATCAAACGTTCACGCAAGACCGATATACAGTGGTAGAAAATTACATAGAAGTTTCTACAGATTGTAGCACCTGAGATGCTAGAATATTGGCCAACGGATCTTGACTTACTGCGATGTTATATGATAGAAATCACGAGTTGTGTTTGTAATCATCATGGATACTAAAATTGGATTCATTCCCGATGACACTGAGTGGCTTCCAGGCTGTGCAAGAAGAGCTCAGGAGGCTAAAATTTGTTGAGCGTCAGAGTGTTGTGAATGCTATAGCAGCTGCAAGGGCGCTCGGTGATCTGTCAGAGAATGCAGAGTACCACGCGGCAAAAGATAGGCAGGGATTCATCGAGGCACGCATTTCTGAGCTTGAGGATATCGTCAGTAAGGCATCCGTGATAGACGTCTCAAAGATCGATGCGAGCTCAGTCAAGTTTGGGGCTACTGTTGTGTTGATGGACATTAACACTGAAATCACATCTACGTTCCAGATTGTTGGGAGTGTTGAAGCTAACATCAAGAAAGGTCTCCTTCCTGTTACTTCACCCACAGCTCGTGCAGTGATTGGAAAAGAGGTGGGAGACGTGATCACAGTTGATGCACCTGGTGGAGTCAAGAACTATAGGATAGAGCGGGTATCGTACGTCTGATATACTGCACACCTGCAGTACCCATACTGTGCCAGTCCTCGATTAGGTCTGTTATTTGCGTTGTATGTCTCTGTGCCTCATGAACAGATGATACCACTGAGCCTCTTCCGAGGCTCACAGCATGCATACTGGTGTCTCTGTTCGAGCATAAGTCTTACCAAGTATCAGAATTTATCTATAGTGCTCCACCATCATCTGAATTATCAAAGACTACTCGGAGCCGCGATGACCATGCATGATTGGGACTAGGTGTGTCTGATACCATGTTCTCCATTGTCCGAATGCCAGACATATGTCGAACAGCATTACACGATTATCCCATGTAACTATTTTCCCGCTATCCTTAATCGATCTGGCCTATACGGCTCCGACTCAAATCTCTCCACTGTCCAGCCATACTGGAGCCAACGTGATTCATCACTGGTATACCCCGTTGCGTGCTCCATGTTGGGGGCAACATATACCTCTGTGTTCCAGTGGCATGAGTACTTCTGCGCTTTCGCTAATACGTACATCAATTTCATTCTCCGGATCTGTTTACAATAAGAGCCTTTCAACCTCTTAATGTTTTGCAACCTCTTCCCGTTATGTACCACACACACATCCGTTCTAGATCCTCTGGGACCTCAGAGGATTTGCGCTACGTTACCACGATAAGCACAACTATGCCCAAATCAAGCTCTCTCTTCCATATCATCTTCATTCTAATACTCTGTCTATTCCTGACTACTGCGCCGGCATATTGCGCTATATTTGTCACGTCAATCACATTAATTTATATATTACTTCGCAACATTCAATCGGGAGGGGCTGCTACTTTCGCCAGAACCCTCTGCTCATTACGATGAAGACCGGTATGGCTTCTAGGCGACCAATTATCATGTCGCATGTGAGCACTAACTTGGACAGAGATGGAAGCTCTGAAAATTTGAAGTCATACCCAAGGTTAAACAGACACGAAACCACGGAGTGAAATCCGCCGCCCAGGCCTGTATTCGACGTTGTGCATATGATGAATACACTTGCTATGAGAACACCAATGAGGAGAGAGATCATGGTACCCACCGACACAATCAGATCATCACTGATCTTCTGATTTTGGTACTTCGGTGTGCTTACATAAAATAGCCTCGTTACCTTATGGATGTGATGCTTCACAATGGCATACAACACCTGAACTCTGAAGATTTTGATGCCACCTGAGGTTGATCCTGAGCACCCGCCGACCGTAGCGAGCGACAAGAGAACAATTTGTGGAATGTAATTTTTCGAGAAGTCAAAGCCCGTTGTTGTGATGGCGGACACAACCTGGAAGATCTGATCTGAGATTACTGTAATATCTGGCTCAGCCTCAATGAACACCATCCTCACGATGATTGGTACCACGATCATAATAGCAACCACCTTCAGATACCCGCGTATCTGCTGTACATTCCAAAACTCTTTGACTCCGGTCTTGAAGCACTTCACAATTTCAAAGAAGGTCAGGCCTCCAACGAACATCGCTGCAGCCATGATCAACTCTATGGTTCCGCTCTTGAACCAGCTAATCCCGCCGTTTCTTGTGGAGAATCCTCCAGTAGAGATTGCTGAGACACTGTGACAAACAGCGTCGAAGTAACTCATCCCACTTGCCGTGAGAAGAATTGCAAAGAGTATTATCACTCCAATGTACAGGCCGACAGATGACCCAATCATCTGTGAAACAGTCGATAGAAACCTTTTTGATTTATCGGGGTTCTCGGCCAGAAACAACTGCATCCCCCCGATTTTCATAAGTGGAAACACAATGATCCCTATAGCCACTATACCAATTCCACCGATGAGGTGCAATATAAATCTCCACAGATTCAAAGCTCTCGGCAACACCTCCACGTTGCTGTATATCGTGGCCCCCGTTGTCGTAATCCCAGAGGCCGCCTCAAATAGCGCTGACACGAACGAAAGCTTAACACCGGAATAGAGATAAAACGGGAATGAACATATAACCGTCGCTGTGCACCATAAAGATACTACCAGCAAAAAGGCATCCTTCCTCGTGATTGAGATTCTCTCATGCTCCCCACACGACAGCATTGCGAGTACCCCAAAGAACGTGCAAACCAATACCAGTGGTGCGAATACGCATACACACCTACCAGTCGAAGTGACAATATCAAAAATCAGTGGAATCAGCATCGCCACAGCCAATCCACACACCGCAATGCCATTGATAAATACGACAGCTCTAAGGTTAACGACCATCAGCAAACGGATGTATTACACACGACAATTGGTGCGGTCGAGAAGACTCGAACTTCCACGGATCTCTCCACAGCGACCTCAACGCTGCGCGTCTACCATTTCCGCCACGACCGCTAAACGAGATTATGGCTTTCTCCACTCAAATTCAGGTACACCAGCCGTCCGGACCGAGGCCCCTTGAATACTCGCGATGAGCTGCGCAATTACCTCTGGGTTTTCTACGGCACACTTCGCCAAGATCTTCCTGTCTACCTTGATGTTTGCCTTAGCTAGACCGCTCATGAAGGTTGAGTATTTTTCGCCAAGCGCCCTGACAGCAGCATTGATCCGCTGGATCCAGAGCGCACGCATCCTACGCTTCTCGACCTTCCTGTCACGATATGCGTACTGCCAAGCTTTCTCCACTCTCTCGAGTGCAGGTCTGAAACATGTAGATGATCTGCCACGGTAGCCCTTAGCAAGCTTCAGTACCTTCTTGTGCCTAGCATGGGCAGCAACCCCTCTTTTTACTCGCGCCATATTCAGTAACCTCCTACAAAGTCCTCACGCATGGATGTAAAGCGAAGATACTTTCTTCGCATCGCTATCGTGCATGTACGTCATCCCTCGAGCATTACGCAGCATCCTGTTGCTCCTCTTGCGCATGTTATGCCGCTTACCGCACTGTCCCATTTTAACGAGCCCACTCGCCGTAAAACGGAATCGTTTCTTCGCGCTACTCTTCGTCTTCAACTTCATCAAACAACCACCAGAAACACATCTTGGTACCTGCTGCCGGACTCGAACCGGCAAGCCCATAGAGCGACAGATTTTAAGTCTGTTGTGTCTACCAATTCCACCAAGCAGGCAACAGCAACCTACCAACCATGTTATGGTACCCGAGCAAACCACATCATGTCAATCCAAAATCCACCCCCCATCACCTAGTACTACTATCAACAATGGTGATGATAGGAACATGGGTAGTAAGAGGGGGTGAGTACCATGAACATGATAGAGAGGTGAATGGTCTGATGTTGTGAGCGTTAGGATCTCCCGCATCCGCATGTACAATTCTGGCATGGCTTATGGTATTTGTTCGTTACTACGAAGCCACACTCATCATCATCTCCAGCGACATCGATATTGATGCCGCGGATTATCAGCTCTATCTCTGGGGCATAGAAAAACTTTATGCCTCTCGCTTCTATCGTACACATATGACTGGCGACATTAGCCACATACGAGAGAGCGTAGTCGATACTTGATGAACAACCTACACCGCATCCAATTGTAATGAGTAGACCGACGTTACCACGCTCTTCCAGCAACTCTGTGATCTTGCTAACAGCACGGTCGGTTATGGTAATTACCTGATTCACCTTATCCCTCTTTGAAATGTAATCTTCAATTGCAGCATCGATTGACTCCTTCGCCAGCACCGAGCAATGCCTCTTTATTTCGGAGAGCTCAAGAGATTGGGCAACGTCCTCATTCTTAATCTCTCGCGCCTCATCGATCGTTTTGCCACGCAGGAGCGTAGTCGTAAGTTCCATCGATGCAATTGCTGACACGCAGCCAAACACCTTGTACTTCGCATCGACTATTACATCGACATCGCTGAAGAACAACTGCAGCTTCATGACGTCACCACATAGCGGAGATCCAACGATACCAGTTCCGACGCTCGGAAGGTTCTCGTCAAACCCACCTGTGTTTTTCATCTTCTCGTAGTACGCTATAGTCCTGTCGCTATACTTCATCGGAAGCCTTGCCTTCTGAACACGTCATCCACGCTAGACCCGCTTTGTATTATATCCCAGACAGGACTGATGGCACGTAACTTTTTGGTTGCAGTAACCAGCTCGTCGATTGCCAAATCTATCTCTGCCTCTGTGGTGAACTTTCCTATTGAGATCCTGATTGATGACTGAGCAATATCAGCAGGAATTTGCATCGCTGCCAATACGTGTGATATCGTGAGTTTGTTGGATGTACATGCTGATCCGGATGAGACAGCTATGTGTTTCGCCTCCATCATAATCGCCTCACCCTCGCATCCTCTGAAGCTCATGTTTACGATACCGGGGTAATTGTGCGTACTGCTCCCATTTATGTAGATTTCGTCCAGCTGTCCTGTTATGCCTGCTATGAGCCTCTCTCGCAGGGCTGTGATGTGAGTGAGATTCTGAGATAGCTCCGACGACGCAATCTCTGTAGCCTCTCCCATGCCAACGCAAAGCGGAACAGGAACAGTGCCAGAACGTATCCCGAACTCTACGTCACGATTAGCTCCGGGAGTTCTCACGAGCCTAGAATGCATAGACTTGTAGTACAGAATTCCGATACCCTTGGGCCCATATATCTTGTGACCAGAGGCGCTTAGGAAATCGAGATCAAGCTCTTTGACATTGAGTGGAATCTTACCGAATGCCTGAGTAGCATCAGCATGCACTAGTATGCCACGTTCATGGCAGACCTTAACGATATTCTTAGCATCCTGTATCACACCGGTTTCATTGTTTACAAAGCAAAATGACAGAAGGCCTGTGGTGTCGTTAACTACGGAGGATAGGCGATTTAGATCTAACAGTCCGTCGGGTCCCACCTCCAGCAAAGTTACCTCACAGCCCTCCCGCTTCAAGTAGTCTGCGCAATCAAGAACAGACTTGTGCTCAGTTGCAAGTGTAATGAAATGCTGTTTGCCAGATATCCTGGTGAGAGATTTCATTGTTCGTATTGTGGCAATCTTGTTTGCCTCGGTAGCACCGCTTGTAAACACCACCTCTTCGAAATCTGCATTAACCAATGTCTTGATTTTGATCCGCGCAGCATCCACGGCATCGAGGGCAACCATCCCAAAATGATGCATGGAGTTAGGGTTTCCAAAGATGTTACAGGAATAAGGACTCATTGCCTCCAACACCCTTGGATCGCACGGCGTGGTTGCCGCGTAATCTAGGTATGCGATATCACTCATTTGACACGACAAGATCTGTTGCATGCTAGTCACCATATTAGACTAAAACTATAACTCACAACACAGCTTAATTTTTCGGTATCCTCATCACCTCATCACTCCTCCCCACACCCCCTCAATATCCTCATCACCATTCATACTTCCTTAACCTTTCTCCCCTACCATACATATATGTAAGTTATCCTGGGGAGGGAAACCCAATGAACAAGTTAGTACTAC
>JAITIT010000052.1 GCA_031279295.1 Holosporales bacterium
GTGTTTGGTCGGCAGATGTCTGTGAAGCCCCGGGAGTTGGCGAGCCGGCATCACAGAGCATTATGGTAGTCGATGTGGACGGTGTCTTGTTCCAACAGTCTACCGGGATTCCGCCTATCGCGTTCTGTGCCCTGCTGAAACGCAGGGGATTATCAACTGATGCTATAGAGCGGTTTTATGATGCTCCTAAAATTCCGGTGGACAAGGATCTAAATGAGTATATTGCTGGGTTGATAACAGCTGGACACCTAGTAGTGGCACTCACGGCTTGTGATATGCGAAGGGCACCACGAAGGGAATGGGACTTGAGAAGCTGCGGAATAGATTTAAGTTTATGGTGGGGAGGCATAGATATTTCCTTTGGATGGGGTAGATTCAAAAGTGGAGTGTTCTACTGTGGTGCGAAAGGCAAGGGGCGTGCGTTATTTGCACTGATTGATAGATTATCTGTAGAGTTCAATAGACCTGGCTCATCGGTGCAAGCTCTTGTACGGCAATGGGGTCAGACTCCATTCGCAGCGAACCTGAGGCGTTTGGTGAACCCTATAAGTAGAATCAGTGTGATAGTTATTGATGACGATAAACATAACCTTGAAAATATCACCATGATATGTTCAATACTACAGTGCAGTTGCATCTGTATACTCTACACACAGCAGAAGGAATGGTATACGCAACATCCACAATTGGCACAACTAGTAGAATATCAGATATTAGCATTGGAAGGGGGCTATTTCCTGAGTTTGCCACAGGCAGAGATGTTGGCAAGAGTATTGACACCATGCCGGGCCCCCTTGCCTTTGATGTGAAGATCTGGTTATCATGGTCCACATAATGTATTGATGCCATACCTATGATGCTGAAGCTTGCCTCAATTGTAATGAAGTACAAGTCTGGCGATTCGTTCATAAGTGTACTAGATGGAGCTAGTTTGCTAGTTGGATACGGGGAGAGTGTTGGGGTAGTTGGTCAGAGTGGAATCGGGAAGTCAACGCTTCTCCAAATTGCTGGGTTGCTGGAAAATCCAATTGCAGGAGATGTAATTATTAATGGGCAGAATGTCAAGAAGTTAACTGACGACGAAAAGACGGTCATGCGCAGAAACGACATAGGGTTTGTATACCAGCATCACAACCTTCTGCCCGAGTTCACAGCACTAGAAAACGTGATGATACCTCTGCTGGTTAGTAAGGTTCCAAAAAGAGAAGCGGCTGATAGAGCGATGCAGTTGCTTGACGATGTGGGGCTCAGCCATAGAGTCAATCATAATTCTAGGAAGTTATCTGGAGGCGAACAGCAGAGAACTTCGATTGCTAGGGCCATGGCAAATAACCCGAATATATTGATTGCAGATGAACCAACTGGAAATCTCGATCCATCAACGGCCGAGGCAATTTTCAGGTTGTTCGTAGATCTTACTCGGCGTACCGGAGTCTCGCTACTGATGGCTACCCACAATATCGGGTTCGCCACGAAACTGGACAAAACTGTGCAGATCCGCAACGGAACCATTCAGTCAGGATTATTTAATGACCTCCAAAACGACGAGCTGCGTACGTAACTAGTTGTCCTGCCGCCATAAAATCGTATCAAAGAGGGTGAGGGAATACTACGAGACGTGCTTAGACAAAGGACAACAGTAGCTCTCACCATAAAATGCTTTATCAGTTTCCTCTGTTTTTGTTTGTTTAGCTTTTTCTTTCTCATCTCTCATCTCTCCATCGTATGCGAGGATTAAGTCCAGAGAGGTGTTGTGCGTTGTTCGTATGCTCTTTTTTCTCTGGGCGTCGATTATGTTTTCTGCCGCCTGGACTAGTGCCTGTCTTTTCCTTTCAGCTGCCCTTCTTCTTTTGTACGCTTCCTTTTCGGCCTCAGCCTGTTGTGCTTCCGCATTGATTTCGGGCGGGGTGTTTACGTGCTGAGTCTCCAGCTCTGTGTCGTTGTGTCTTCGTCCACGCCCTGTGCCGCGGCTAGCGCCTCGTGCCCTCGTTTCTTCGCGCATTGCGGGGGGCAGTTGTCTGCTCTCTCTTTCCTGTTGTAGCTTGCTTGTTGGTTCGCTCGGGTCACCGGCTGTTGGCGGTCCCGGGTTTCGGGCTCCGGTGGTGCATCAGTTGGTCTTCGCGGTGTTGTTGTCCCTGCTCGCTCGGCGGACTTTGGATTGGGTTGAGGTGTTTCGTCCTGGGTGTTAGTGGGATTCCTTCCGGCGTCGGCGTCTGGGGGGCTCCAGGTTCAGGGGGTAGTATGCCTGTTGGGGCCGGCTGCCCTTCTTCTTCCCGTTGTTCCACCCACTCGCTGTATCGCATTACCAGTTCGTCTTCATTTGTCTCTCCCGCGGCGGCTTGCCTTAGGTACTCGTCGGTATGCAGCTTTGTGTCGCTGTCATCCTCCAGATCGGTACCTCCACTCAGGTCTTTCAACTTATCATCCAGCCTGACTATTTCACTGGTCATTTTCCTTATCTACGACAGTCCCTTTTTTAATTTGCAATTCCTGGAAAGCATGTTATGCTGTTAGCAGTCATGGCAAGAGAGTGCTAAGCGAAAAGGAGATTAGAACTATGGCAAAGGTAATAGGCATAGACCTAGGAACAACAAACTCGTGCGTTGCTATCATGGATGGCGCCAAGGGTAAGGTAATAGAAAATCTCGAGGGGGCTAGGACAACCTCATCGATGGTGGCATTCCTCGAGAATGGTGAGAGACTAGTTGGACAGCCAGCTAAGAGGCAGGCTGTTACCAATCATGAGAACACTATTTTCGCGGTAAAGAGATTGATAGGGCGCAAGTTCGATGATCCGCTTACCAAGAAGGATATGGAGCTTGTACCGTACAAGATCGTCAGGTCATCGAGTGGAGATGCGTGGATCAACGCACGCGGCAAGGACTACAGTCCGAGTCAGGTTAGCGCATTCATTCTACAGAAGATGAAAGAGATCGCGGAGGCACATCTTGGTGAGAAAGTGACACAGGCTGTCGTGACAGTACCTGCATACTTCAATGATGCGCAGAGGCAGGCGACAAAGGATGCCGGTAAAATCGCAGGGCTCGAAATATTGAGAATTATCAACGAGCCGACAGCGGCAGCACTTGCGTATGGTCTAGACAAGAAAGGGAGCGGGTCGATAGTTGTATACGACCTCGGGGGTGGTACTTTCGACGTCTCTGTCCTAGAGATCGGAGATGGCGTTTTCGAAGTTAAGGCAACCAACGGAGATACCTTCCTCGGAGGTGAAGACTTCGACGCTAGGATCATCGACTACATCGCATCAGAGTTTAGGAGGGATACCGGCATTGATCTGAAGAAGGACAGCATGGCGCTACAGCGGCTGAAGGAGGCGGCTGAAAAAGCGAAGATAGAACTTTCATCCTCGCTGCAGACGGAGGTTAACCTCCCGTTCATTACAGCGGATTCATCGGGCCCGAAACATCTTAACGTTAAACTGACGCGGGCTAAGTTTGAGTCTCTGGTAGACGACCTGATAGAACGGACAATAGCCCCGTGCAAGATCGCCCTTAAGGATGCTGGAATATCTGCCAAAGATGTCAGTGAGATTATCCTAGTTGGCGGTATGACAAGGATGCCGAAAGTGATTGAAAAGGTGAAGGAGTTCTTCGGAAGGGATCCAAGCAGAGGGGTCAATCCAGATGAGGTAGTTGCTATGGGAGCAGCCATCCAGGCTGGTGTATTACAGGGAGATGTGAAAGATGTCTTGCTACTTGACGTTACTCCTCTCTCACTTGGCATAGAAACGCTCGGCGGTATCTTCACAAGGCTGATCGAGAAGAACACTACGATACCCACAAAGAAGAGCCAGATTTTCTCAACTGCTGAAGACAACCAGACAGCTGTAACAATTCGGGTATTCCAGGGAGAGCGTGAGATAGCAGCACAAAATAAGCTGCTTGGTCAGTTTGACTTGGTAGGAATTCCACCGGCAAGAAGAGGCATGCCGCAGGTAGAGGTTACCTTCGATATCGATGCGAACGGTATAGTAAATGTGTCAGCGAAGGATAAGGCAACAGGTAAAGAACAGCAGATACGCATTCAAGCCTCCGGAGGATTATCCGAAGCCGAGATCCAGCAGATGCTGAAGGATGCCGAGAACAACGCAGCAGAGGACTCGAAGAGAAAGGAGCTGATAGAGCTCAAAAATCATGCTGAGTCTCTCATTAACACGACTGAGAAGAGTCTGGGAGAGTACGGGAATAAGATATCAGCAGAGGAAAAATCTAAGATAGAGAGCGACCTAACGGCATTGAAGGAGGTTGTGAAGGGAGATGATAAGGATGACATACAGTCCAAGACTCAAGCTCTCATACAGTCGTCAATGAAAATAGGTGAGATGATGTATAAGGATGCACAGGCAGCTCAGGGAACCGCGGCTTCTGGAGGTAACGATAAGGTTGTCGATGGAGAGTATAACGACCTCAATAAGCAGGCGTAGTAATCGAAACATAGCACTGCATGTGGCGTAACAGCACATGCAGTGTTGTTATTGATGAAGGAGACTAGGTGTTGGATGTGAGACGTGCTGGCAGCGATTGTTAGCCTCTGGTTACTTTCGTGGTGTGACTGCAGCTGCGTACCAAAGCTACATGTAGTCACCGGTGAGTTTCCCGAAATCCACGTTGTATACGTACTTGCCGGCTTACTTACTGAGACCGTCGGCTCCCTCGCTCAGCCTCGGCATGACGATCAAGTCCATATTCTCAGGTGTGAGCCTTACTATGAAGCGCTGTGTCTGCCCATCTGTGACGCATTCGGTTACCACTACGGACCTGAGTATAATCATGACTGCCACGGACGGTGTAGAGTTGTTACCGCCGGCGTATGTTATCTCGGGCGTCTGGATCGTCATCCAACTCTACTATGGCTATTGGCTCCAGCCCCACATTCCCGCCAATCCCTATCTTGATGGTATTCACCATTGTGACAAGTGCACACACTGACAACACTACGCCAATTAGCTTCCTCAACATACGAAAGGATACAGCACACTCAGCTGTTACGTGCCGTGGATTCTAACGTAAATTTACGCAGTGAAATGGAATATCGGATTTGCTATATCTCGGTATATCAATTCCTCTTGGTACGTTGAGCCTCTTCCATAGTCTTCCGTAACCGCTTTCTCGGTTCTGGAGTGTTACGTTAAAGTACCTTGCAGGCTACCGAAATTATGTTCGTATGTCTTTACTCCGGCTTGTTGGTTAGCCCCATCGGCGCCATCCTGCCGGAATTGGTAGTGTATCTCTTTATACGTATTGTACATTAGAGCGATGATTGCATATCCTTGTATCGTAGCGTCGTCCACGAGGACTATATTTACGTTTGTGAGTATAAAAAGTGCAATTACAATTAGCCGTGCCTCGTTGTTCGGACCTCCGCCTACGTACTGCAGTACGGCTATATGTGCTGTGGCTAGCGCTCCCCTGTGCAGGTAATATCTTAACTGCGGTATGTGTATCCCCCCGTTGATTACTAGCCAGAATGGTCCGTTTGCCTGAGGATGTCTGTAGAATCCATCATTTCTATATTGCCTAACAGGAGAGATCCAGACGCTTCCGTATAGGATGACACTTACAGTTTGGTCTGGTTTGAAGACGTCGTGATCGACTATTGTAATCATGTTATTTGTAGTGAGTCCAGTCAACGTGAAAACAGCAGGTGGAGTGGCGTTACCGAGACTATCCTTGTTGGCTGCATCAAGCATCACTTGAACAGGCCACGGTGGTTGATGGCCTCCCTCGTCGTGAAAATATAGCCGTGTCGTCACGTTTCCGCTTGCCCCTGTTTGTTACATGGCATCACTAACCCATCTCTCCAAGGAGTCTACTTGCAATGTGTTAATTTTTTATTAACGTTTCAAACATTTTTTGCTAGCCAGGTGCCTGCATAAGCGAAAGTATCTCGACAATTCAACCGAAATATAAAGCTCTTTTTTAGATAAGAGCCGCTAATTTTATATATTTCTGACATGTACATTAAAAATACATCTCCAATAACAGTTGCGTCTCTCTTATAAATTCAACTATAATGCGAGAAGTGAAGGTTTTTCAACCATATGTATTCGCTTTTGGGGGAATTTGTCTGAACCATTGTGATGTAGAATGCCATTCGATGTGGTTTCAGATTTAGACTTGGTTTATTTGGATTGTGGTTGGTAATGCATGGGTTCAGAGGTATTGCTAAATGAGCAACGTTTCTACAGTGAGTAATATTGTGGCTGAGTCAATGAAAAGGTTGGAACAGTATCTAGATTATACGCTGCCATTCGCGATTATTACTGATGATCTCAGCATAGCTTTTCGATCTAAGAAGTTTCATGCTGCTCAAGATGATGATGGAGATTTGCTCAAGAACGTTATCTTGGTCGTCAGTGATATGCTCCGAAATAAGATTGGCAGAGCTTACAATCATGAGTATGGAATTGGATGCTGTAAAGTAGCAATTATGCATAGTGATCGGTGTATGTGTTGTGTGTATCTCGATGATTGCGATACGTACAGCTGTTACGATCTTGAGAAGCATCATCACGATCTGCACGGTCCAATTCGGAACATAGCTAATTTTCTGCAGATAATAAAAGGGCATATTGCTGGTGCAAATATTGAGAAAATTGATGAGTGCACTGAGTTTGCGCTTAGTAGCGTTCGTGCATTAAATGAGCTGAACGAGCAGATATTTTCGGGTAACGATAGTGCTGTGGTCGATCTGACTGCTGTAGTTGATAACATCCGTCACCTACTTAGTACGCAATTAGTAATGGCCGGATGTACCATCAGCGTTGATAGATCAATTCCTCCTGTGAATGGCAACTACACGTACGTGCTGAGGATCTTTAAGAATCTCGTTGAAAACTCGCTGCGACATTCTAGGGCTGAGCATTTGGCTATCTCGCTCAAGCTGCTGTACAAGACACCTAAGGCCGTCGCCATTTTATTTGAAGACAATGGTACAGATATTTCTCGTGAAACAAAGGAGGCAATTGATAACACACTGCGATCACGTGATGCGTCTTCTAAATCCCTTGGCCTGAAGATATGTAAAGAACTGATGGATAGCATATACGGAAATATCAGGATCGTGATGGAAAAACCATCCTGCTGCTATGAGCTAACGTTTAAATTGTGAAGGAGAAAATGTGACATGAAAACGAAAAAGACACAATCAAGGTCGAAGGAGCCAAAGCCAGTAGATATATCAGTTGGGAGGCTGCTCCGTGAGAATCGCGACAAGCGAGGGTTAACTCTTGGTGATGCTGGGAAAAGATTAGGAGTATCGTTACAGCAGGTGCAAAAATACGAACAGGCACGTAGTAAGGCATCGTTTTCTACCGTAGTTAACCTCTTGAATTTCTATGGGGTAGATGTGATGAGATTCATTGATGACGTTCAGAAAACATATCCCGGTAAAGATTTGCATAACAATTGCTGCCAATCTGCAACACTGTTGATAGTAGAAGATAATCCTGGGGATGTTGTTCTTGCACTTAATGCGCTGCGTTCCATTAGGAAAGGTATTAACGTAGTGAGCACCGATAATGTGCAGCAGATGCTGAGGATTCTACGTGGCGAGGCTCCACACATTAGCGGATCTAGACCTGATCTGATACTCCTCGATCTTTGCATTCCACAGAAGCGTGAAAAACCCAAGAGGGGTGAAGGAATTAGTGCGATAAGAGCTGTGAAACAGGATCGTCGCACTTCCACAATTCCTATAGTCGTACTAACAAACAATAGTGGAGATGACATCGTGCGACAGGCGTATGATAATGGTGCCAATGGGTACATCTATAAATCTATGGAATTCGGTGCTTTCCGCAACAATCTCGTTCACTGCGTGAAGTACTGGACTGAGACAATAGTGCCTCCTGCTAGGGTATACAAATTTGATGGTTCTTGATGTACGCGAAAAATGGTAAATGGCCGCATCGTAGTGGCGCTGTGAGTTAATATTAGGTGTATGATATCGCTGGTGTTGCAGTAGTGGTACTTTGTGATATCACGGTATCGCTACTGTGGTGTATAATGTGATACACAGAGCGTTCAGCGAAATCTTGATGATGCGACATATTTTATTATACCAGTTGGCTGTTCTAATTCTCCTAACCGCGTGTGACAAAAAGGAGATTCTTCCTGGTAAGCGAGATGAGATACCTGGGGTCACAACCGTTAAGGATGTTGAATCATCCGGAAAGAGATTGGCGGTTGGAACCGCCAACCTCACGTCACCTACTGTTGTGTCCACCTATATCGATGCTGCTGGTAACAAGCAACATAACTCTCCGAACTACAAGGTCGAAGGACTCAATAAACTTAAGTGGAAATCGTCAATTGGTAGGGGGCCAGTTCATTCAAATATCATAGCCTTCGGAGATCATATATATGGAATTGATGCGGCGGGTAACCTTGTATGTCTTTCGCAGAAGGACGGTAAGAAGCTATGGCAGCAGCATGTAGCACCACAACCGGACGATGCCGTGTTTATGGGTGGATTGACAGCCGATAACGGAATCATTTACATTGCTACAAATGTTGGCACCGTGCTTGCGGTAGACGCGAAGACACAGAAGGAAGTATGGAGGTACAACATCAAGTGCCCACTGCATGGTGCGCCGCTATTTGTTGATGGAATGGTGATTGTTGTATCTGTCGAAAACAATACATTTGCTATAGATGCTAAGACTGGAAAGGTTGAATGGTCCATGCATGCTAGTAGCGAGCAGACAGCAATGGCGGACTTCGGAACTCCAGCTGTACACCACAGGAAGGTGATCTGCCCATACACTTCCGGAGAACTCGAGGTATATGATATCAGGACTGGATTACAGCATTGGGAGGATACTATAACCCAATCTGATATGTCGCAGAGTGGGGCCGCGATATCTCACATAGTTGCTTCCCCTGTGGTATTTAGTACTTATGTACTCGTTGCAACTTCAGACTCCAAGATAGCTCTTTACGATGCTGAGTCTGGAACCAAGATATGGGAATGTGATGTAGGAACTCCAAATCTGCCGATTGAAAACTCTGGCTTGATCTTCGTGCTGTCTGGTGCAGGAGATCTTGTATGCCTATCATCCAAGGATGGGTCTGTTCACTGGAGCATGAATACCAAGAAGGCACTGGTTAACAAAGATACTAAGGAAGAGAACATACGTGTCGTTGGTCCACTCATCGTGAATGGAGACATTGCTGTGTTTAGTAACACTGGGAGTATCCTGCTTGTGAATGCAACGAATGGGAAGGTGAAGACACGTCTGACTCCCGAGGTACTCAAGAACTGCGAGATAGTCAAGATCCCTGTGATTGTAAATGGATGTATGTACATAACCTCTGCGAGGGGAGACATCTACAAAATTGAGTAGATATAGGATCGTCATTGCTGGCAGGACGAATGTGGGCAAGTCAACCTTGTTCAATAGGTTGACTCACGGGAGGGAGGCCGTGGTATTTAACAGACCCGGCGTAACGAGGGATCTCAGAGAGAGACACACGGAGCTTCTAAACAAGCGGGCCACTATCGTTGATACGCCTGGGTTGTTTGATGCCTTTTCTCTTGGTGGTCATCTTGATCTCATGCGGTTTGTAAGATCTGAGATAGGACGCGTCATTGGTGAATCATCACTGATCATACTAGTACTGGATGGAACCTCTCCCGGGATTACTCCTAGCGATCATGAGATAACTCAGCTTGTTCGCAAAAGCGGAAAGCCTGTGATCGTAGCAATAAATAAGGCAGATCGCAGAGATGCCGCTGCAGTCTATTCAGAGGCCACGGAGCTTGGGTTCGAGAGAGTCATCAAAATATCAGCTGAGCATGGAGATGGTATCGATCTACTGCTGGAGTCGATATGCGATTTCATACCTGATGAGGAACTGCAAAAGCATACCGATGTTAGTGAGCAAGCAATGCGGTTAGCCATCATCGGTAGACCAAACACAGGTAAGTCCGCGATTGTGAATTCTATAATCGGTGAGTGTAAGCGATTGGTTGGAGACTTCGTGGGACTCACTCGCGAGAGCGCAGAGCTGGAGTTCCGCTTTAAAGGTAGACTCATCAAGATTATCGATACTCCAGGACTTCGTAGAAAATCCAAGATAACGGACACCCTGGAAATGATCGTGGACTCCAATGGAAGGAATGCTTATCGCAATGCAGACGCCGTCATCCTAGTAATCGACGCATCATCTCTAATTTGTGGAGAGGTCGAGAGCTACGATCTCAAGATTGCTGCTGATATCGTGAAGGAGGGGAAGGCCCTCATCATCGCATTCAACAAGTGCGACATTACTCCATTCAAACCACATGATACCCCTGCATTTCTACAGAGAAATTTCAGGACGAGTTTCGCTCAGCTAAAGGAGGTACCATTCCTGCTGGTTTCAGCGCTGCTGCGCATCAACATAAACAAAATGCTGAAGCTCACTCTGTTAGCTTACGACAAGTACAGCCGGACTGTCAAGACATCTGACCTAAATTCGTGGCTTCGTAGTATGTGCCAAGGAGGAGGCTTGCAAAGTTGTGCCGCAAGGTTTAGCCTGAAGTATATAACTCAGGTTGGCACGTCTCCTCCCACTTTCTTGATCTTCATCTCAAACAAGTCCAACATACAGGAGAGTCAGAGGAGGTTCATCGCCAACAACCTGAGGTCTCACTTCGGGTTGAAGGATGTTCCGATTAGGATTATCTTGAGGAACCGTAGAGAACCCGGAAACAGGTAGATTGGCGATGAACTGATGCTTGAAAAATATCTTCCAGAAGGTTGGCATCTCAATCCTCGTTTCGTAGTAAGCTATAAGCATTCACTAGCTGTTTCGGATGCAGCTAGACGACTAGCTAATAGCATTAGCTCTCTGGATCCCGATACTGCGTACGCCTATGGGCTGATGCATGACGTCGGGAAGTTTCACTTGGAGCTAGGCGAGCTTTATAAGCATCCTAGGATGGGGTACGAGCTCTTGAGGGGACAATATCTGGACATCGCGGAGATCTGTATATCTCATGCGTTTCCAGACTTCAGTAGCTTCGATCACATACTGCGCTACTGCCACGATGATACGGAAGAGGCGGACGCTGTGTATCACATATTGCAAGGTATCCCCAGGACCTCGTATATAGACCTCGTTCAATTCTGCGATAAAATATCCGGTGTTGATGGGTGGATGTTACTCGAATCAAAGTTCGACTGGTACCTTTCCAAAAGCGGAATGATCCGTGATGAGATCACAAACCACTACGACATGTCACTGCGAGCGATAAAACACAGACTCGATGAGTTAGCTGGTGAGGATGTGTATGGGGTACTGGGAATAGCGTAAATCATCATATTAAAACAAATGCACGAATCCCATCGATATCATTCTCAAGTCTCTAGTGTTTTTCACCTAAAGACACATCAAGACTCCTTTTGCCCACGTCATACCAAATAACGCTCATCATAAATCCATCTCATATCAGGTGTATTTAAATTTAATCAGATTAATATTTTGTTCATTTTTTCCTGTCAAGATATTGATGTATGATTTTAATTAAAATGCGCTAAGTCAATGAGATTAAATTATCACCAGATGCTTTCTATATTTGCGCTAGGATATGTTTTCGCTAATAATATTTGTCCTGCCTCATATGGGATGGAGTCGCAAGATAACACACCCTACAGTGATTCCCACAGGGATATCGGCAGTAGAGTTCAGGAATGTGTTACAGGCTCGAAGCTACTAGCCACAAATGTAATGCTGAAGAGATTCTTACATGGACATAATAAGTTTGACCCAGGGATTAACGCCATACGAAGTGTGTATGATTCCCGAGACGTTGCTGAGCTCCGTACTAAGTTATCACAAAAATCACTTGCCAGAAATCTTGTATATGCAGCGCAGCTGCTCATTGCTACGTCATGTAACGTTGTAAAGTATCTCAGTGCAGAATACCAAGATGAAGTAATATATGGTAAACTGCTGATTGGGTTATATGTCGGGAAAATGCTGTCATGGGGCCTGGGGGCATATTTGGAATATAATTCTGGAAAACCGGTACTTGATGCGATAAATTCCTATCGTGGTGATAGCGGCGATGAAATCAGCATCGCTACCATGGCTTCTGCTGTTTGCGATGTGGATGACGAGGAGGTCACATCAATTGCAGCTGCGGTCAAGACACTCATAGATGAAGGAGAAATAGAGATAACTGACGATGAACAATACAGGCTGGAGAATCTCGATGTCCTAATGCATGAGATTGGGTGTAAAGAGAGCATCAAGAAGTGTGTAACGTGCATAACGCGGGTGCTATCTCTACTAACCGGCATAACCGCTGGTGTAGTCACTTCACGTACGGATACTCAGAAAACTGCGTTCTGGATGAAAATATCGTCCAATGTGATGGATACACTGACGGATCATACTGATACATTCAGAACTGGGGAAGTAGTAAATAGGTACGTAGCTATCAGCGAAATTATGTACCTGTGTGAGTACTTTTTATCGCCTATGGTTGTATACGAGCTGTAAGTAATTTTCAGAGGATGGGCAATCTCATTCGTTAACCCCGATCTGCAATGAGATGTAATCGTTGCAGCTGAACCGATAGAACTTTCGAATGATAGATACGCTTCGCAGTCAGGAATTGTAGCAGATTATCACCTCTTTGAGGTAGGTATGTAGGGAAGTTGTGAAGTGCAAATCCCGCTGGAAACTATGCGTCTAGTACTATCTCTGTTTTATGTACTTCAAGCTTTTCAAGCTTGTATCGTCCGGATCGTCATGATGCCCGCTGTACAGCAACGGGACGGTCCTCTTGAAAATATTTTTGGCTGTAGGGGCGACGTTGTGTCCGGCTGTAGCAAATCCGTGGGTCCACTCTGTGGCTTTTGGATTGTCGAGTGAAACAATCAACATGACATGAGGAACATCTTTCGGAAATCCTCCAATGAATGTCGTTATCCTCTTTCTGTTACATTCTGCTCCATAGCCGCTGCCCTGTGCCTGATATGCAGTTCCGGTCTTTCCAATAATCTCTATTCCCTCAACAGCAGCCTTCTTTCCGGTTCCATAGCATACGGTGAGGCGCATTAAATCCCTTACATCCCGCGAGGTCTCACTCGATACGATGCGTTCTCCTTCAGCAAGTATCCTACGTTTGCCGTACACCAATGTCGGAGTAACGCGTACTCCGTCATTTAAAATGGAGGTTACTGTAGTGATAAGCATTAGCGGCGTTATCGCCAATCCATATCCATACGACATTGTCATCGCTGTAGATTCATTCCATACCCTCGGCACAATTGGGTGTCCTATCTCTGGGATTTCGATACTTGCTTTATCCAGCAATCCAAGCCTCTTCATGTATGCCTTTTGCACATTTGTACCGAATCGTTGCTCTATCTTTGCCGCAGCTATGTTGGAGGAAAACACGAATGCCTCAGCTAACGTGAGTGGCCTCTTCTTTCCCCTGAAATCGGTAACTGAGAACCGGCCTATCTTCAGTGGCTCAGTCGCATCGAATACTGAACCTAACGTAGCTGCCCCAGAGTCGAGTGCTATGGCTACGTTGATAATCTTTAGGACAGACCCGGGTTCAAACGTTCCCAAAGTATTCCTGTTGAACATATCACTACTGGAGCAGTCTCCCAAATTATTTGGATTGAAGTCTGGGAGAGAGACCATTGCCAGGATCTCACCAGTATTGGACATCAGCATGGCATTGCCACCGGATGCTTTAAACTTGCTTACTGCATTGCTTAGCTCTTCATGAACTATTGCTTGTAACCTGATATCGAGTGTAGTGACAAGGCACTTGTTCAGGTTTACATATGTCGCAAGCTCCTTCGAGAAATTTTTCTCGAGCCCACACACTCCGACTCCGTCAACGTCGCTACACCCAATCACATGTGAGAACAGGTTGTTGTGAATGTAAATCCTCTTGTAATCCTTCTGGAAATGAATACCTGGAATACCGAGGTCCATTACCTGCTCCTGAATCTGCGGAGGAACGTGCCTTGACAACCATACGAAGTGTTTGCTCTTGTCGGATACCTTCAGCCTCAACTTCTTAGCACTTGGCATCCCTGGGATCTTTGATAACTTCTCCACCATCTCATCAATGTCAATTATGACTGATGGATTTGCATAGCACGATGCTGTTACTATGCTGGTGGCGAGTAGCTCTCCATTACGATCAACAATGTCAGCTTTCCTTTCTACATGCTCCGTGTAGTGTTCAAGCCTATCATGCGCACTGTAGCGACTAACGATCATTACATCGACTAACCTATATGAGATGCAACTGAACACAACTGTTCCGCATACTCCGGAGAAGACCATCCTGATTCTCAGTTTCGCAATTAGTTCAGCATGTCCACTCGAGGCTCGCCACATGGCGAACCCATCAATGAGTGATGTGAACATTTTGCGAAGCAGTTGTCTCAAGTTAGTGCCTCCATCTACGACTTACGGTCAAGTGACTCATCCAAAAACTTCTCGAATGCTCCCCTGTAATCCGTGTTCGCGGAGACTCCGCCTTCAGCAAGTTTCTTATGACTGACTATCTGGTTCTTCTCCATAGGCCTCATACCACTGAGATATTTCTCGCACAGTGCCTTAAGACGCTTAGGATCATTGAGGCATCCCCACTCTGCGGAGTATATTCTAATGTCGTCCTGGTACTTCTGGATGTCGTGTTCTATATCGTGCAACTTCTTCCTCAGAAACACGACCTCGTACTTTATCCGAAGGACACATAGTCCGACGGCAGTTAGAAGTGACAGCGATATTACGACGGCCCTGTTCAATTCGTATATCCTCCATGGTTATTGCTACGATACACGAAGCCTCGTAGCTTCGCCGATCTGGCCCGTGGGTTCCTAACGACTTCATTTGTTGACGGGTTAACGGTGCCCTTGCCTATTACTGACAAGTTCGACTTCATCGACACTGCCCAGTTCTTTACCACTCTATCCTCCAGAGAGTGGAACGCTATTGTCACGATCCTAGCGTTATCATTGAGGAGATATGGGATACTCTCAAGTACCTTACTAATCTCACGGAGTTCATCGTTCACAAAGATCCGAATTGCCTGGAATGTTTTTGTAGATGGATCTAGATGTGAATACCGCTTGCGCACCACGGTGTTTCCTACAGCCTTGTGCACTACTTCCCTTAGTTCTCCAGTAGTCCTGATGGCTCCTACTCTCCTCGCATTAATTATTGAGGAAGCAATCCTGTTTGCCATGGCTCTCGGCTCGTCCCCATACGACCGTATCATCTCTGCAATGTCCTCCTCCGTAAATGAGTTTACAACATCGAATGCGGAAGGTCCACTCTTCGACATCCTCATGTCCAGTGCACCGTCCTTCATGAATGAAAATCCCCTATCCGCATCATCTACCTGAAATGACGAGATTCCAAAATCAAACAGGACAGCGTCGAATTTCTCATGGACACCGAGAGCATCACGCATCCCTGAAAACCTACACTGCATAAAATCAAACCTATTACGATATTGCTCCTTTAGTGACGTAGCTCTGTCAGCGGCATCGGGATCGCAATCAGTACCCAGTACATAACACTCGGCTGAATTAAGGATTGCACGCGTATGTCCTCCTCCGCCGAATGTGCAGTCCAGTATTCTATTGCCATTACATGGTGCTAGAATCGAGATAACCTCATGAACCATAACTGGAATATGCGACACAAGCAAGAAAATCCACACACCAATAACTCGGGCATTGTACTCAGAAAGTCAAGCAATATTCAATGGATTTACTCCATGACCTCCATGAATGAGACCTTACCGCTCATCGTTTGCGACAGTCGTGCAGATTGGGTTCTTTGATGGAGACTTTATGAAGTCGATAATTTCCTCGATATTCCGCTGCCCAACATATTTATCGCTAACAGCCTGGAGATTATCGGTAAAGCTAGCGGAGCAGTCAGTGTATTCAAAGATATCACTATACGCCTCAAGCATCTGCTTTATCACATCAGCTGGTACGCCCCTTCTTTTGAGGCCTATAATGTTGAGTCCATGCAACGTAGTTAGCCTATTTCCTCTCACGAGTCCGTACGGAATAACATCTCTATCGACGCCTGTATCACCGCCTATCATTGCATGCTTGCCGATCCTGATGAACTGCTTTACTGCTGACATCCCACCGATGATCGCGTGATCTCCAACAACCACATGGCCAGATAAGTTAACTCCATTCACCATGATGACGTTATTTCCGATGATGCAGTCATGTGCGATGTGACAGTACGCCATGATCAAACACTCATTGCCAACCCTTGTTACCATTCCCCCATTCTCAGTTCCGGTGTTCGCTGTTACGTATTCGCGTATAACCGTGTTCTCTCCTATCTCAAGTCTTGATGGTTCTTCCTTATACTTCATGTCCTGTGGGGCTTGGCCTAGCGATGCAAATGGATATACTATGCTGCCGGCACAAATCTTTGTTATTCCGGTTACAACGACGTGCGACTTGAGCTTCACATTCGGCCCGAGTACAACCTCGCTTCCTACACAACAATATGGTCCAACGTACGCTCCGTCCTCGATGACTGCCCCACTGTCAATGATTGCGGTTTCGTGAATTGTAGCCCTGCTCATTGTGTGTCATACCCCTACGACTCTGTGTTTTCTGGTATCATTGCCGTAAAGATAGCGTCATCCGCTAACTCTCCATTTACGATAGCTCTACCATCGAATTTCCACAGCCGATCTCCCCGTCTCCTGTTGACTGCTACTTCTATGCGTATCACGTCTCCAGGGCCTACCGGTTTCCTAAATCTTGCATTCTCTATTGTCGTGAAGAACACGCAGTCCGTTCTGCATTTTGCTTCTTCCCTCTTTAGTGTTGCGAACGCAAGAACGCCTGCTGCTTGCGCCATCGCCTCAATTATCATCACGCCTGGTACTATCGGATGTCCCGGGAAATGTCCGGCGAAGAACCATTCGTTGCTCAACACCCGCTTGTACGCAACGCACGACGTATTGAGTTGTATATCCTCGACCCTCTCTATCATTAGGAATGGCTCCCTGTGTGGAATGAGTTTCTTGATGTCCTCACTCGAAAGGGTTGCTGGGAACTCGCTCATTGCTTCACACCTGTACCTGCTGGTGCTGCGGGTTTTGTTTGCTCAGCTGCGGGAGGAGGAGATGGTTGTCGAGGCAAAGCAGTGCTGCCCTGTTTTCTTGGTTGAGTCCTCTCTGCTGATGGAGTACTTCGCTGCGGTGTATTTGCCGGCTGGGTTCGGGTATTAGGCTTGCCGGCCTGTACCGGTATATCATCATCATCGTCCTCTTCTGAGTTGGGCACCTTACTGGCTATCTGTTGAGGCGTACCGCGCTTCGCTATTAGTGTCACCCTATTGCTACGTGAGGATATGGTTGCCATAATCACGCAGTTTACGATGAATATGGTCGCTAGTGTCCAGGTTGTTTTTGTGAGGATGCTGGACGTGCCCCTGGCGTTGAACATTCCACCCCCTCCGCTATTCGCGAACAAGGAGCTCCCACCTTCATTCTTCTGTATCAGCACGATCAGTATCAACATGATCGTGACCAGGACGTGTATGGCTAACAGTATTCCCATCTTCTTCTCCGCTACTTCTTTGAAACAAGAATGACGATCATTACAGATCCCTCCATCTTGGGGGGGGTCTCCTCCTTTGCAAACTCACAGCAGTATTTCAGTACCTTCGCTATCGTTGTCTGACCTACCTCCTTGTGACTCAGCTCGCGTCCGCGGTATCTCAGCACTAGCTTAACCCGCTTGCCAGCTTCTATGAACTTGCCTATTGCACGGCATTTAACAGACAGATCATGTTCGCTTATTGAAGGGCGTATCTGTACTTCCTTGAGTTCCACAGTCTTCTGCTTCTTGCGTGACTCTGCCTTCTTCCTATGGGCTTCGTATTTGTATTTCCCGTAGTCCAGCACCTTGCATACTGGGAC
>JAITIT010000009.1 GCA_031279295.1 Holosporales bacterium
ACTCGATGTGCCACCCTGGTCTCCCAACCCCCCATGGGCTATCCCATCCAAGATTAAACCTATCATCAATCGGCTTCCACAGCACAAAGTCCAGTGGATTCCTTTTGAACTCAGATACCTTAACCCTGGTTCCAATCACAAGATCATCAATGTTCTTGTTGGAGAGATTTCCATATCCACCGAACGATGACACGTCAAAACAGACATGACCTTCGGAGACGTATGCGCTTCCGCCTAAAACAAGCTCGCTGATGAATGAAATGATATCACTGATGTGTTCAGTAGCCTTCGGTTCTATGTCAACCGGCAGGACATTGAGCGCAGCGATATCTTCATGATACATCATTATCGTCCGTTCTGTCAACTCGGAAACACTTACGCCCATCTCAACAGACGCCTTGTATATTTTGTCGTCCACATCCGTGATATTCCTTACGTATGTAACGCTGCCGTATATGGTTCGCAGGACCCTATAGAGAACATCGAACACAATGACTGATCTAGCATTGCCGAGGTGTGCCCTGTCATACACCGTGGGGCCGCACACATACATTCTCACGTTCTTTGCATCGATTGGCTCGAAGTGCTCAATCCTTCTCGAGAGGGTGTTGTATAATCTTAGTTGCACTTTTTTGAGATGCAAACCAAGGCTGGCCTGAGCAGCCTATCTCTAAGCATGAATCCTTCTTGCAGTACCTTCACGATTGTTCCAGGAGCGGAATCATTGTCTTCCACCTCGGTGATTGCTTGGTGGAGATGAGGATCGAAAGTAGTCCCGCTTGACTCAAACACTGTAACGTTATGGCGTGTAAGGACCTTATCCATTTCAGCTAACGTGAGTTTAACTCCGTCGACTACTGGGTTTGGTTGCTCCTGTTGACAGCTTTCTATTGCCCTAAGAAGATTGTCCCTCACGGACAAGATGTCTCTCGCGAACTCGGAGATTCCGTACTTTATTGCATCCAGCTTTTCCCTGTCTGCCCTCCTCTGGACGTTTTGAGACTCTGCAATTGCACGAAGTAGCCTGTCCTCGAGGGAGGCTACCTTTTCGGCTAGATTCTCATCACCTGCATTGCAGTTCGCAGACTCGCTCTTCTCAATATCCTCTTCCTGATCTACCATCTTCGAAACATCGAGTGACTAAACCAAAATCGCTCTATTATAACACACGAGGTCTCATGGTAGGTAGAGGTATGGGATGCTGGTTAATGACTAGGTTAGAACACATCTGAGACGAGTGTGGCTGATGTTATGAACTGGAAATAGCACCTCCGGAGGTATGTTAGTTTAAGGCCACATGTTACCACTGATGGGATTCCGATGCCAAGCTGCGGTTTGTACACAATGGTATTTACATATGTCATAAAACTTTGTATACTCTTTGGTGCTGTGGTGCGTTTGTTTACCAGAGGGGGTATATGGCTTTGGGGTTAGAGATTGTTGCAAGAGAGGTCTCTGGAAAGAAAGAGACCAGGAGGTTGCGCCACAAGGGATTTGTTCCGGGTATTATATACGGCGGTGATGTTGCGCCTAGGCTTGTGGCGGTCCACGCAAAAGAATTGAGCTTGGAGTGTGACGATCCTGCTTTTCTTGGTCGCGTGATAGATGTAGAGATCGGTGAGGAACATGAGCGGTTTCTTCCAAAAGAGATTGTGCTCCATCCTGTTACAGGGCATCCAGTTCATGTTGATTTTCAGAGAATTTCGAAAGACTCAAAAGTTAAGATTGGGATCGTGATTGAGTTCGTGAATGAGTTCAAATCTCCTGGCCTTAAGAAGGGAGGGATAATCAACGTCGTTGTCCATAAGCTAGAGTGTTTGTGTTCTCCAGCATCAATTCCACCTGTCATCGCTATTGACGTTACAGGCAAGGATATCGGTGACTCACTATTACTGGCTGATATTAAGTTGCCGGATGGCGTGGTCGCAGCGCATCCAGAGAGGGATTCCATCATCGCTACAATAGTCGGAGCGAGAGTCAGTTCTGCTGATACTACTACTGATGAGGGTGGTGAGGAGGCTACGGCTAGTTAAGAGTGTTTTTGGTAGTAGGCCTTGGGAATCCCGGACTTACATACCTATATACCAGACATAATGTCGGATTCATGTTTGCTGATTGTCTCGTTCATGAGCTGGGGGCGCCTGAGTTCAAAGCGAAGAGATGTTCGTTATGTTCTGAGAAGGTGGTTAATGGAGCCAAGGTCATTATCATAAAGCCTCAGACGTTTATGAATTTAAGTGGCCGTGCAGTAGCAGAAGTTGTGTCTTTCTATAAGATTCAGACTAGCAATATCTTTGTAATTCACGATGACATAGACCTAAACCCGTGCGAGGTGAGAGTAAAATTTGCTGGAGGGCATGGTGGACATAATGGCCTCCGTGATATCGACAGATGTATTGGAAAAAACTATTGGAGAGTCAGAGTAGGTGTCGGACGTCCATCAACAAAGGATCTGGTTGCCGACTACGTTCTATCTCCATTCTACAATGATGAGCTAACAAGGATAGTGCAGATTCTTCACCTCATTGCTGAACGGTTCATTGAACTACTTCTTGTGGACGATAAGACGCCCATCGTCAACGATATCATGAAAGCTGGTGAAGCAAGATGATGCTTAAGATATTGTGGGCTGCAATCGTCGTGTTGTCAGCTGGATACGCGCTCTTCTCAGCATCACTTGGATTTGATATTCCAGTTGCACACTACGAAAAGTTGGACATCGTAATGGTGGAGAACGGAAATAGATTCAATTCTAGATTGGGTTCGAAGGAAATGCACTCTCCTTAGATAAGGGTATTAAGCGTGTTTACTATGTCATTTCAAAGAAATCTTTACTATGCACACCTGTTGCTCGCCGTTGGATAAATCAGGATCTCCAACTAACTCACATCTTCCCTTGCCGTTCATTTCCTCGGCCTTTGCCCGCAGAAGATGGAGTTGCTTTGCTGCGACGAACGGTTTGCCATTATCTGATATTCTCAGCTTTGCCGTGCCATCTTCCGATATTACGTCATAGCTACCACCAATTTTCGGAATCTTGAAGTTAGGTGCATCAATCAAACCAGCGGCGTGTAAGTGTGCGAAGACCTTTTTTGCATCATCTGCTGATATCCTACCGTCTCCGTCGCCATTCTGTACGCTGGCTCCAAACCTAGTCTCTGCTCCTGCATCGTCCCCAGGAATAGCATCGTATTGGGATATGTAGCTGGCGTACGCTATTTGTAAGATCTGTATATCACCAGCGACTGCTCTTATCTGAGCTGCCTCTATTAGATCCTTTCCCTTCATCATTCCACCAACTATGATGCCTATGATTAGAAGCACCATCGACATTTCGACAAGCGAAAACCCGGTAACGGTTAGTCGAGAGTATTTCAAAATTCTCTTATAGACTGTTCTCATGACCTCCATTGCACAGACTATGGTTCCGCAGGAGATTTTTTGCCCATAACTTTATTGGCTTTTTCTATTGCACTCTCAGCATCTGCTCCAGTTCCATCGTTGTCCTTGGGCTTGTCTTGCGCTTTACTTTCGCTCCCTGGTTCTGTGGGCTTCTGTCCTGCGCTCTTCTCTTCGACTGCTTCCGTGGTTCCGGTAACTGATTTGTTTGGCGAGCCCTCAAGATCTTTTGATGGTTTGTCGTTTTTAGTTTTACCTAATTGAGTGTCTGTGATCTGTTGCTCGATCTTCTTCATCTGATTCTCCAATTTAGCAAGTTCCAGCTTCACTTTCTCAATCTGTGAACTTTTGTCTTTTTCAGACGCATTTAAGTCATCCGGGTCTGCCTCTATCGCCATTATTATCTCATATAACCTTTCAATTAACCGTATTACTTGATAGCGCAATAGGATTAGCTGCCTGTTGAGCTCTGCCGCCTCTCGCATTAGGTGCTCCTGAGTCGCCTGAGCTACTTGGACTAGGCATGGCATACCCATTGCTATAAGACTAACATTCCATTTCATGTATCCTCCCTCTTTGTACTAGCCTCTAGCCCAATCTATGCAATAATTATATCACAAAATTGATGAATGACACAAGGTCATGGGAGATACGACTGGAGTTGACAAAAGGTGATGAATAGTGAGGTACTGCACCATTTTGAGACGATACATAATCATATGGAAGATAGCTAAATTGTTATATTGCGTGACTTGTGTTTCGAAATGTCGAATCCAATGCTCGGTTCTGATATCATTTCGCATGATGATTCTGTGAGGAATCAAAGTATCAATGTTTACAGAGATCATCGATCAGCTTCTGCTTAGGAGGACATTCTTCAAAGCAGAGCTTGAAGTTATAGATCGCTACATTGCAACACTCATCGGTCAGCATGACGAACTTCAGTGTCTTAAAGAACGAGCGGCTTGGAAGGGCAAACGTATTCGCTCCATCCTGTACATGAGTCTCTGGAATAAATCATGCAGCGTGGGGAAGGAGCTGAAGTTCAAGACTATCGCTATCTTGGAAGTCATTCACTTTGCGTCGCTGTTGCATGATGATGTAATTGACTGTCACCTTACTCGCAGAGGGGAAGTATCGTTCGCGGGTGATTATGGCAACAGAGCTAGCATCCTTATTGGGGATTTCGTAATCATAAGGATGGTGGCAGAGTTCATGCGCTTGCACCATGGTTCTGACATCACGAAGAACCTGTTCCTTAGAGAATGTTCTTCAACAGCATATGGAGCAATCCTTGAACAGCGGCTACACGTTGGATTACCATTGTCTGAATACGTCCGTTGCGCGTCATTAAAAACAGGGCCGCTCTTTAAGCTGGTTTGCTTCCTAGGAAGTTACTTGTCATCCGGAGATTTTAGTCTCGCGAGGAAAATGGCAATCATGGGATTGTGTGTTGGAATCATCTTTCAATTACAGAACGACATTGATGGGTACAACAGCACAGAATTTGAGGAATCCGAGGACTACGTTATGGAGCGTATTACGTTTCCGATTATCATTGTGCGTAACTTTTTGGGAGTGGATGTGCAGAAGCTATTTGTCCAGCGGCAGAGCAACTATGAAATGATCCGCTCGATTATATTCTCAGCAGAGTTTCGTGATATCACTGAGCGAGTGATGGGCAAATATCTGGCAATAGCAAGGCGCATCGTTGAGATTACTTTATAGTGTGTTGGAATGACATCTCTTGGAATAGCAGCCTGCGGTAAATATGTGCACATGGGCATTCCGGTACGTTGACGATGTTTGTAAATTTTTAGTAAGATGATATATCTGGTCTGTTGCGTTTGGGTAGCTGGTTGGCGAGTAGGATCATCTGTATAACATTGTTGATATCGTTGATGCTCATTGGCTGTAGGACTGTAGGGTCTCTGCCTCAGCCTGATCAGCAGGTGATGGCAAGAAGCAATTACAGCAACTCCACGTCAGACATGATAGAGAAGGCGGCGTTGCAGTATGGTATTCCAAGTGAGTTGCTACGTGCTATGGCGATGGTTGAGTCGGGGTGCTCTCCGTACTCGGTAAATACCGCTGGCGGGGCCCGCAGGTTTAATTCAGAAACAGAGGCTGTGAACTTCATAAAAGATGAGGTGCGGCGTGGGAATCGCAATATGAGCGTTGGGTGCATGCAACTACATTATCAGACCCACGGACGGTATTTCACTTCTGTTGCTGATATGGTCAGTTGCGAGAAAAATATACTGTATGCAGCTAGCCTACTACGGTCGCTGTACGATAGATATGGCAGCTGGGAGAAGGCGGTAAAGATGTATCACTCCAGACGAGCTAAGTACAGCTCTAGATACTATAAAAAGGTGATGAAGCAGTATGGCGGTGACAAGAAGTTGCTTGCCGACTAGAAGTTGATTATGTCCAACAATATCCTACATAACATTGAGGTTGAACAGGCTCTCTTGGGCGCGATGATACTCGATAATGCAGTGATCGATAGTATCCCGGATTCGCTCTGCTCATGCCATTTCGCCGCCGAAATTCACTCTAAAATCTATGACGTAATCCACAAGCTTCGTGATACTGGGTCAGTCGCTGATCCACTTACAGTCTCGGCGTATCTCAAGACAGATGATACCCTTGTAAAAGCTGGAGGAATGCAGTACCTCGTTGGACTCGTTGACTCCGTCTTGTCACTCGCGACAGTTGCTGACTATGCCAGGATAATTCACGATCTGTATGTGAGGCGGCAGTTAGTCGAGATAAGTCATAGAACCGCCGCAAAGGCGAACGCTCTCGACACATCAGAGAAAGCGGCAGATATCGTGGAGGCCACAGAGAAAGATCTGTATGACCTCGTTAGTGGAGCTACAGAAAGAGACCGGCTTGTTATGTTTAGCAACGCCCTAGCTGAGTCGATTAAAACTGCTACACTAGCCTTTAAGCGAGATAGCAAAACAGTCGGTGTTACAACCGGCTTCAAGCTGATAGATAAAAGCCTCGGAGGGTTGCACAAGTCAGACTTGCTAGTCGTAGCAGGGCGTCCGTCCATGGGGAAAACAGCCCTTGCTACCAATATAGCATTCAATGCTGCAAAGGCTAAACTGAACAACGCAGCTGAAGGAACGGCTGTAGCATTCTTCTCTCTGGAGATGTCAGCTGAGCAGCTCGCAACCAGGATTCTAGCCAGCGAGTCCGGTATATCCTCGGACTGCATCCGCCGCGGAGAAATCCCGAAAGTCTTGTTCGAAAAGTTCGTGACGATCAGCCAGGATCTCGAAAGACTGGAGCTCTATATAGATGATACCCCAAACATCACAGTGGGTCAAATTCGGAATAGAGCGCGCAGGCTAAAGCGCCAGCGAAATATAGGCCTAGTTGTGATCGACTACCTACAACTTATAGAGGTACCGTCGCGACGTAGCTCTGATAATAGGGTACATGAAATTTCTGAAATTACAAGAGCGCTCAAAGGCCTTGCTAAAGAGCTAGATATTCCGGTGTTGGCTCTATCGCAGTTATCTAGGGCAGTAGAGCAGCGTGATGACAAAAAACCGCAGCTGTCAGATTTGAGGGAGTCAGGTTCTATTGAACAGGATGCCGATGTCGTGATGTTTGTGTTTCGAGAGGAATACTATAAAGCTAGGAAGGAGCCACCTGAAGGCACGATCGAGCATGACAAGTGGAAGCATGAGATGGAGCAGATATATAACAAAGCTGAGGTTATGCTAGCGAAGCAACGTCATGGTCCGATTAGTACGATTAGGCTGTTCTTTGATAGCAAGTTAACAAGGTTCGGGAATCTGCTGGATGGCTGAGTGGATCTATAATAGAGGCACATGTTGCAATAAAGCTACACTTTCAAATTTATGATATTCACTGAGTGGTAAAAAGGTGTACCTGATTGTGCCGGGTAGGAGAGAATCAGCGTTAGAGTTAGTTTTTTATAGATCTCTTAAAGGGAGAGGTGAAACATGAAAGCAAGTAAGCTACTGCTAGCCAGTGTAGCATTGGCAATAGCAGGAACAGGAATTAATCAGGCGGCAGCCACGACAGCATGTCCGAATGGCGGATTTACCTTTGGGCTGGGACTAAACGCAATATGGCCAGGCTACAAAATCTATCATAACAAGGACGTGGATGATGATGTAAGCAAGGCTGCACATGGACTCGACGCACGGACAAAAGTAAGCAGGCTCATATTAGGTGCGGGGCTCTGCTTCGGATACGCCGTGAGGATACAAGACGCGTACTTCGTGGTTACGGGGAATGTACTAATTCCACTGGGACGAGCAAAGAAAACACTGAATCGTTCGGACACCGCAGACTTCCAAGAGACTGCGAAATAGACCATAGAGGCGAAACCGAAACTCGGTTTCGGTGTGACGCTTGAAGCCAGCTGTCTATTAACACCAGTGTTCGCGGCTGGAATTACACTTGCAGCGGACGCTAACAGAGCGGGAGTGAAGGTTACAGAGGTGCCGGATACTCCTGAGCATCCGAGTACCACTGACCGAATCAAGG